>JAKALV010000143.1 GCA_021824055.1 Acidobacteriota bacterium | reverse complement strand
GTAGCCGAGGAAGAGCGGCACGAGCACGGTGTTCTCGGCGTCGCGGCCGTACCGTCCGTAGTGCAGGCCGCGCAAGCCGATCGTCACGGGCCGCACCGGCATCAGGTACTGCCGCGCGTCGACGAGGAGCGAGCCGTACCGCAGCGTGCCCACGCTCTCTCCCAGTTCGACGCGATACCGGCGCCCGTAGATCGGCGACGTGGCGCCGAAATACGACGTGTCGTCGACAAACGCCACGCTGCCCTCGGCGAGGCTCAGCGGCTGCCCCACCGGTGTCTTCTTGTCGGCACGCTGCAGGAGCGACCCCGTGGTGAGGTCGTACGTGCTGACCTGATGTTCCTGGCTGAAGGAAAGATGTCGCGCGCCGGCGGCAAACTCGACGCGCTGCGTCCGGCTCAACGGATAATCCGCCAGCCCAAAGACGCCGCGGCTCATCTGGCGTTCGATGATGCTGTCGGTCACCAGCGCATTCGAGGCGAAGTCCTCGGTTGCCGTCAGGAACTCCGCGCGGTACGGCGCCTGCTCCACGCTGAGACCCCAGTTCCAGCGATGCTTGCGGCTCATGTACGTCAGCCAGCCGCCGAGGTCATCCAGCGTGCCGGCGATCTGTGCGCCGGTGCTGAGCACCCGGTCGCCCAGCACATCCTTGAAGAGCGCCGAGACGCTGCCGCCGGCATACGCGCCCCAGCTGCTGACGCCAGCCGTGACCGTCGGCTGCCCGAGCGCCTCCAGTTCCAGCCGCGCCGGATACGCCCCGCTGGTGACGGGCCCGGTCGTGGATGCCACGCCGCGGCCCGCATCGGTCACGCCCGCCGGCGCCACGCCATCTGTCAGCGCGCGCGTCGGCAGCACGGCGGCCCGCACCGACACCGGCGGCGGGACGAGCGCCACCTCATCCTGCTCGTCGAGGATGTAGACCGACGCGCCGCCATTCTCAAACACGCTGAACGCCAATCGCCCGGTGTCGGCCGCCATCGACAGCGCCGGGCTCGTGGACGTGAGCCCGGCCACGCCGGTCGCAAACGACGTGATCTGCGAGATCGGCCCGCCGTCGAGCGCCATGCGATAGACGTTCGCCACGCCGTCCGGCTCGGCCACGAACGTGAGGGTCTTCCCATCGGGCGAGACCTGCGGGCTCAGATGCTTGCCGCTGAGGAACCCCGCGATCGGTTGCACGTCATGCGTGGCGAGGTCCATGCGCGCCAGCCGAAGCGGACCGGGCACGCCGTTCGCGAGATCCGTCGAGAAGCGATCGGTCGAGAAGATCAGCGCGCGCCCGTCCGGCGTGAACACCGGCTCGAGTTCCGCGTACGCGTCGTCGGTGAGCGGCTCGATCGCGCCGGTGGCCACGGTGATGCGGACAAGATCCACGAATCCGCCGCGGTTCCCGCTGAGCACGATGGTCCGGCCGTCCGGCGACCACACGGGCGACAGCGCGTCAACGAGCCCGGGCAACGCGATCTCGCGAATCACGCGCCCCAGCGCCACATCCAGCAGCGCCAGCACCGGCTCGCCGCTCCGAACCGCGGTTATCGCCAGCGCGCGGCCTTCTTTTCTCCAGGCCCCCGCGGAGTTCAGAAACTGCAAGCTGTCGAAATGCGGGTCGCTCGCTGAACTGACAAGCTTGCGCTCGATGTGGCCGTTGGCCGCGTCCGCCAGGTACAAGTCCACGGAGAACAGATCCTTCTCCGAGAAAAACACAAGCGAACGTCCGTCGCTGCTGAGCTTGGGCCCGACGTTGAGCCGGCCGCCGCCAGTATCGGAGGCGATCACGCGGCGCGCGGCGCTGGTAATCGACGGGCGCTCGCGATCCACGGCCGCGGTGGCGTCACGCATGGCCGCGTGCCAGTCGGCGTTGAGCCGATCCGGCGTGGTGCCCAGTTGCATCGCGAATCCCGTGATGTCCGATCGCGGATTGGCCGACGACCGGAGCAGCGACGCCACCCA
This sequence comes from Acidobacteriota bacterium, assembly GCA_021824055.1. Taxonomy (GTDB): domain Bacteria; phylum Acidobacteriota; class Vicinamibacteria; order Vicinamibacterales; family SCN-69-37; genus SCUN01. The sequence goes on along the minus strand of JAKALV010000143.1, from coordinate 6,082 downwards.
GCGGTCGCCGTACTTCGCGCCCACGTACGCCCAGAACGCGTGCCCCCAGCGGTACGGAAAGTACTCCGGCTTCTCCAGGTCCTGGACGCGGGGCATCTTGTTCGTCAGCACCGCATCGCGCATCCACATCGCGGTCTGCGCGTCCACCGCGCCGAGCGACACGTACTCCGCCATGCCCTCCACGAACCACAGCGGGTACGACAGGATCACCGGCACGCTGCCGTCGGTCATGCGCTCGGTGGTGCCGGTCATGTCGAACTGGTAGGCATGCGCCAGCTCGTGCCCGAGCACGTGATCGGTGTCGGCGAGCGTCCCGCCCATCGGCAGGACGATGCGCCGGCGGAGCGCTTCGGTCACGCCGCCGGTGCCCTCGCCCAGAACGCCTTCGATCGCGTTGGTCTGCCGGAAGTGCGCCGGCGACGCGTACAGGATGACGGCCTGCCGCCCGCGCAGTTCGTGCTCGAAGAACCGCCCGAGCCGCGCCCGCCACCGCTCGGCCAACCGGCCGACGATCCGCGCCGCGGCGGCTTCCTCCGGGTAGTAATAGATGTCGAAGTGATCGGTGCGCAGCACCTGAAATTGAAATGTGCGGTACTGCACTTTGTTACGTCCGAAATACTGCGCGCGCGCGTCGCTGCCGACGCTCATGAGGCACGTCAGGAGCAGGGCCACCACCGCGCTGCGGGGCATACCGCATTGTTCCACGGCGCGCGAAGAAAAGATTAGTCCTCGGGTCCTGTCGGTCCCGGGGTCCGCGGTTCACGTGCACGTGCACATCGGACGCAGGACCCGAGGACCTGCGGACAATACGTGACCTTGGACGTTGAACCCTGAACCTTGGACGGGCGGCTATAGCAATGTGAAATGCGCTTTAGCCCTGCGGTTCGTGCGGCGGGCTGAAGCCCACCGCCTACGTCAACCCAAGTACTTCAGAGATCAATAATTGAAGAAGAACAGCAGATCGAGCCCCACGCGCTCGACGCGTTGCACGAGCGAGCGCTGCGCGCGCGAGCCCGGCCCCTGCGCCGTACTGCCCCGCACTCTGAGGAATCGCGTGAGCTGGTACTCGCCGGTGAGTTCGCTCAGGCTCTCGGCGCCAAACTGCTGGCTCAGCTGGACGAAGAGCCGGCTCGTCAACTGCTGCCCGACGCGCACGCGCGGCGCCACGTTCTGCCCGAAACTGACGGTTTCCAGTTCCAGCAGATCGAGATCCAGCGCGCGGCCGAGCGAGGCCGCGAGCGGCGCCGTGACAAACCCGCCGGCCAGCGACGCCGCGGCCCCCACCAGATCCGCGCGCTGCGTATCGCCGAGCTGGTTCGCCGGACGGTTGAAGATGATCATCGACAGCACGTCCGCCTCGTCGAGCGGCACGTTGCTGCCCAGCTGCAGCTGCGGATTCGACATGCGGCCGCGCACGTCCACGCGCGCTTCGACGCCCTGAATGGTGCGCACGCCGCGCACGTCAAATGCCGGATCCATGGGCGTCTCATCCTGGAAACGGATGCGCCCGCCGCGCTGGATGTCGAACCGGCGGCTCTCGAAGGAGTACGTGCCCCGGATGGTCGTCACGTCGCCGCGCAGCTTGACCGCCGCGCCCGGCGCGCGCGTGGCGTGCAGGTCGCCGCCCACCGTCACGTTCAAATCCCCCAGCGACCAGCTGTTCTTCCCGCCCGGCCGCAGCTGGGATCCGCGCAGGATGAGGTTGTCGGGTGCGAAGATCCGAACATCCACCGCCAGGCCCGACAGAAACGACTTCGAATCGAATCCACTTCTCGATGGACCGCGCGCGGCTTCCGCCGCCGCTTCGGCCGCCGCATCGGCGGAAAGATCAACGGCGGTGACGCCTTCGGCCGGCAGATCCGCTTCGGCCATCAGCGCGGACGGATCGCCCTGCAAGGCGCTGAGGAGCCGATCCACTTCCACGCGGCCCGACGATACTTCGAGGTTGCCGGTGAGCCGCGGGTGCGCCACATCGCCGGTCATCTCGAGCAGGCTCGACAACTCGATGGTGCCGATCGCGTTGTCCACGAGCGTGACGTGGTCGGCGTCCACATGAATGTTGAGGTGATTGAGCGACTGGTCGCTCTTCTTCGCCAGCTCACCGCTGATCGTCAGCAGGTGATCGTGCTTGTCGCGCGCGGTGAACCGCCGCACGGTCAGGGTATCGACGCCGAGTCCAATGTCGGCGGTGACCTTGGAAAACGACGTACCGGCTTTCGGCACGTGAAAACTGCCGTCGGCGATCGCCACCGTGCCCGTCACTTTCGGCGCGCCGGCAGCGCCCACGATCCGCACGTCGATGATGGCCTGGCCGGCCAGTTCCGTCAGTTGCGGCGTCATCGCGCCCAGAATTTCGAGATTGATCGGATCGCTGACCGCGGTCAGGTCCCACGTGGGCGACGGCACCGCCGGGTCCAGGATCCCCGCCGGCACGAACCACGACAACGGCGCGCGGCCGGCCACTGTCAACGTGACGCCGTCCGGCTGCTTCATCGTCAGCGACGACGTCGCGCCGCCCGCGGCAAGGTCGATCGTGCCGCCCGCCTCAGCGATGGCGTATCCGCGGACGGTGAGATCACGTCCGGCGAGCGTAATGCGGCCGCGCGGATCCGCGAGCCGGCCGGTCAGCGAAACCTCGCCCGACATCTGGCCACGGGCACCGGTCGAAAGACCGAAGAACTCGTCCAGCGCCGCCAGATCGATCGCCGTCGCGCGCCCCGACAGCACATCGTCGGCGTCTCCGCCCGAGTCCACGCTCGAGAGCCCCACGCGGCCGGCCAGCACCACGCGCTGAATGCCGTTGCTCAGCTGCACGTTGGTGGCGATCAGGTGCGTTGACGTCACGCGCAGCAGGCCCGACGCGGGATCGAGGCGCCATGTCTGTGTGCCGCGCGTGGCGTCGAGCGCGGTGATGTCGGCGGTGAGTTCCTTTTCCCAGTCGGCGCTGAGCGACGCGCGGACGGCCGTGTGATTCGCCATCGTGGCCTGCACGCGCGCCGACGTCACGTGCATCCTGGTGGAAAACGTGCCCTGCGCGGTCACGGCCGTGGCGATCGGCCCGTTCTCGTTGGACCACGCCGCGGACCGCACATTCAGATCACCGCGCATCCGGTCGAGATACCACTCGGGGAACACGGCGTCCAGGGTTCCCGAAACGCGATCGAACGTGCCGAGAGAAGGATCCGACAGCTGCGGGCTTTCGAAGGCCGCGACAATTCTCGGCGCATCGAACGCGCCCTGCAGCGTTCCACTGCCCTTCGCGGCGCCATGCGCCCGGCGGCCCGTCCACGGTTCGAGCGGCGCCACGTCCGCGGCCACCACGTCGAAGGTGGCGCTCGACGTGGCGCCACTGATGGCCACGCGCCCCCGCCCGGTGAACGTCACGCCGTTGTTCTGCTGCAGCGTGGCGCTGTCGGCCGTGAACGCGCCGTCGCGCCATTCGCCCGCGACCACGCCGCGATCGATCGGCAGATCGGAAATGACGGATTTCGTGGCGCGCAGCGTTCCGCGCGCGGTCATCGTTCCCGCAATGTCCGGCACGTCGTCACGCCACACCGCGGTCAGGTCGAGTTGGCCATTGATGTCGCTGGCCAGCGCCGACGATGCGCCCAGCGTGGCCGGATTCAGGCCGCGAATTTCGCCCACCACCCGCCCGGTGTCGAGGTGATCCTTGCGCGTCAGCGTCAGCGTCGCCGACGGGACCGTCGCGCCGGCGGCCGCGCGCGAATCCGTGAGTTCCGCCTGGGCGACCAGATCGAGTTCACTCAGACTGCGTCCCTGGCCGGAGAGCGTCACGTGGCCGTTCAGGTCGGTGACGAAGATGGGATCGTCGAGGCCGGTCAGCCCCGTCGCGCGCCCCATCCGACGCGCGTCGAGCGTGCGCACATTGCCATCGGCGCGCACGCTGAGGAAATCCTTGGCGCCCGAAAGGTCCACCGTCGTGCCCGCCAGCAGCGTGGCGCCTTCCACCGTCGAGTGGTCGAGCGTCGCGCGCGCGGTCCAGCCATCGCGCGTCCAATGCACCGCGTACGACGAGGCGTTCAGGACCGCGTCGAGCGGCGTGTAGCCCCACTCGGGCGGCAGCGCGCGCGGGTCGAGCCCGGCGACGCCGTCGCCGCTCACGTCGATGGTCAGCGGATCGCGCGTGAGAATGGTGCCGGCGCTCCGGCCCGTGGCGCCGTAGGCGGTGAACGCCGTGTCGAACCTCACCACGCTCGCGGCGTAGTGCAGACCGCCGTTGAGCTGCGCGGCGTTGGCGCCGAATGCGCGCATCGGACCGCCCGCGAGTTTCACATCGGCGGTCCAGGCCGAGGGCGACCCGGACGAGACGACCACGTACTGCACGCGCCCCGTGATCGCACTGTCCCAGAGCGGATCGCCCGTCACATGCTGCGCGTCGAAATTCGCCAACTGCCCGGTGCCGGTGATGCGCAACACGTTCGGGAGACTCTGAATGATGGTGTCCGCATCGATCTTTCCGGCCGACGTCGCCAACGCCGCGCGCACCGTCAGCCGGTCCACGTTCCCGCCGAGCCTGGCCGTGCCGTCGGCCGTCAAGTCAATCGTATCGAGCAGCGGCGTGAACGCCCGCCACGCCCTGGCGCCGAACCGCTCGAGCGACGCCTGGAGGTCGATCGTGCGCGGCGCCACCGGCCCCACCCGACCATCCACGGTCACGCTGCCGTTGTCGGATTGCAGCCGCAGACGCTCGATGCGCGCGCCGGCCGGGGTAAACACGAGCGCCCCGGAGGCCGCGCGCGCTCGAAACGGGCCGGCCACACCCGTCGCCGACGCGAACGACAGGCGCAGAATGTCCACGCGCGTGCCGCCGCCCCCGCCCACCCGCAGCTTGAGTTCGGCGTTCATCTCGCCGAGTTCCGCCGGCAGACGCCACACGCTCTCGCTGGCCGACACGAGCAGGCGGCCATTGACCATTTCGATGGACGGAAACGTGACCGCGGCCGCGGCCGTGCCGGTGCTCGCGCGCGGCCGCACCCAGGCGCCGGCGTCCCAGTCGTTGCGCGACTCACGCAGCCGGATCACCGGATCGACCAGACGCACGCGCGAGAACTCACGCGCGCCGCGGATCCATCCCCACACGCTGTAATGGACCTCCACCGATCGCGCGCTGAACACCTCGCGGCCGGCGTGCGTGAATCGAACACCGTGCAGCACCAGGCTGCTGCGGATCGAGCCGGATACGCCGTCGATCGTCAGCGTGCCGTCGAGCGCCTTGGCAGCCTGCTCTTCGATCAACGCGCGCAGCTGGTTCCGTCCCCACGCGGATTGACTCACGGCCCACGCGCCGATCAGCGCGATCAGAATGAGCGCCGCCAGCGCCGCAAAGGTGCCTCTGAACCAGCGGGCCACGCGCATCAGAACGCCTGCCCGATGCTGAAATGAAACCGCCACCGACGGTAGTCGCCGGGCGCGCGGCCGTTGATCACCAGCGCGCCGTTCGGCGTGAGCTGGTACGCGAAGTCGAAGCGCAGCGGCCCGACCGGGGTGCGGTAGCGCACGCCGATGCCGGCATCCGCGCGCACGTCATTCAGGTACATGCGCCAGCTGCGGTCCCAGACGTTGCCGGCGTCGACGAATCCGACGAGGCCAAACGGTCCGGTCGCGCCCGGCGTCCATCGGAGCTCGGCGCTCGATTCGAGCATCGTGTACCCGCCGATCGGGAGGCCTGCGGGGGTAAGCGGCGCCACTTCAAACCGTCCCCATCCGCGCAATCCGGTCGCGCCCCCGAGGAAATAGCGTTTGAAGAACGGCACGCTGGTGCGGGGATTGCCGGCCGATCCGATGGCACCCGCGCGCGCGTGCACGGCCGCGACGAGCGACGGCGTCAGCGCGACGTAGCCGCGGCCTTCCGCCGACACCTCGCGATACGAGAAGTCGCCGCCCAGCACGCGGCCGGCCACCTCGGCGTGCGCGCTCATCAGGACGCCGGTCCGCGCGTCCAGCAGATTCGCGACGGTGCTGCGTTGCGCGTCGGCTGTCAGGGCCGTGACCGTGCCGCTCCCGCGGCCCGTGGACGGATTCAGTCCGAGCGCAATCAGCGTGGGCCGAAACGACGCGTCGG
>JAKALV010000142.1 GCA_021824055.1 Acidobacteriota bacterium | reverse complement strand
CGGCTGCGAACCCGCGTCCGGCGGCGCCCGGCGAGTATCGCGTCACGCTGATCTCCGCCGGGCACACGGCGGAAGCGACGCTGAAACTCGATCGGTTCGTCCGATGGACGCGGTGACCCGGCACTGAGCCGTAGAGAGTGGGCCGCCTGCCAGTTGAATCCGGCAGGCGACATGGACTAGGTTCTGGTCCATGCGCACGTTCCGATTGCTCGCCGCCCTCGGCCTTGCCGTCTTCACCTCGCTTGCCGCGCCGCTGGCGCAGGCGCCGGCGCCAGGGATCACCATCGATCAACTGGTGCAGATCAAGCACCCATCCGGCCATCAATGGACGCCGGACGGCAGCCACGTCTGGTTCACGTACGACGACGGCGGCGTCAACAACGTGTGGGCTGTGGCCGCCGATGGACGCAGTCAGCCCGTCGCGTTGACGTCGTATGCGGCCGGACAAACCGGCGCGGGCGGATTCTGGAGCCCGGATGGGCGGACGTTCTTCTTCCAGCGCGGCGGCGGTCTGCTGGCGGTGCCCGTGACCGGCGGGGCGCCGCGCGAGGCGTGGCCGTCGGCCGCGCGCGCGAGCGGCTTCACGCTCTCGCCCGACGGCACGAAGGTCGCGTACACCGTGGCCGGGTCGGATCTCATCGTGCACACGATCGCGGCCAACAGCGACCAGCGGGTGACGCATGCCGATGGCCGCATCGGTGGCGCGAGTTGGTCGCCGGACAGCACACGGCTGGCGTTTACGACAAGCGGTGGCGGTGGCTCGGAGTTGGTCGTGGCGAGCATCGCGGCCGGAACGCAGGCGGCGATCGCCCACGCCGATGGCGCCATCGGCGGCGTGTCGTGGTCGCCTGACGGCGCCGGCGTGCTTTACACGACGGGCGGGAGCGGCGGTGGCCCCATCCAGCATCACATGTCGCCGCCCGAGATCGGCAACAAGCTCATCTTTGTCAGCACCGAAGGCGGACGCGGCGGCGGGGGCAGCACGTTCTTCGTGCCCGCAGCCGGCGGCACGCCCAAGCCGGTCAACACGAGCGGTGGCGGCGGACGTGGCGGCGGACGCGGCGGCGGAGGCAACTGGCTCGACAGCATGCATCTGCTGGCCGGTCGCACGTCGAACGACGGCAAGACGCGCACCGCCGAGGCGATCGACATCAACGGCGGCCCCGCGAAAGTCCTGCACGAGGAAACCGAGGAGAAGTTTTTCAGCGCCGTCAACAACACGGCGTCCGCGATCTCGCCCGATCACCGGTGGCTGTTGTTCACGGCCGATACCACGGGATGGGATCAGATCTACGTGATGCCGACGTCGGGGGGCACGCCGACGCAGATCACCAGGACGCGCGGCGAACACTGGCGCGCGGTCTGGTCGCACGACAGCCGCCACATCGCGTGGGACAGCAACACGGCCGACAGGCCCGGCGACCGCCAGATCGAGTTCGCGACGATCGGCGACGATCTGTCGCGCACCACGATCACGAGCGTGACCTCAGGCAACGGGACCAACACGTCGCCGCAGTGGTCGCCCGACGACAAACGCATCCTCTATCAGCACACCGACGCCGAGAACTCGGCCGATCTCTACGTGGCCGACGCCGCGGCGAATGCGAAACCGACGCGGCTGACGTCGTCCATTCCGGCGGGCGTCGATCATTCAATCTTCGTCGCGCCGCAGCTCGTGCACTATCCGGGACCGGACGGGAAGTCCGTGCCGGCGTGGTTGTTCGTGCCGAAGAATCTGGATCGCACGAAGCGGCACGCCGCGATTGTCTGGATCCATCCCGATGGCGTGAACCAGAACTACGACGGCTGGCACCCGGACCGCAACGAAGCCGTTTACTACGAATTCCACCAGTACCTCCTGCAGCAGGGCTACGTCGTCATTGCGCCGGACTATCGCGGCAGCATCGGGTACGGCCGCGACTGGCGCAACGACGTGTACATGGACGTCGGCGGCAACGATGCGAAGGACGCGCGCATGGCCGCCGGCTACCTCAAGTCGCTCGGCTACGTGGATGCAGATCGGATCGGCGTGTGGGGGCTGAGCTACGGCGGCTTCTTCACGCTGCTGGCCATCACGCAGGAGCCGGCGTTGTTCCGCGCGGCGGTGGACGTGGCCGGCGTGGCGGACTACGCGCTCTACTACGAGGATCCGTACCACGGCGGCTGGACCACGAGCCGCATCGGCACGCCGGCAGAGCACCCGGACGTCTACGCCAAGGCGGCGCCGATGTCGCACGTGGACCAGATCAAGAACCCGCTGCTCATTCTGCACGGCACGGCCGACGTCAACGTGCCGTTTCTGCATTCCGTGCTGTTGATCGATCACCTGCTGAAAGCCGGAAAAGGCGATCTGGTGACGTTCATGGTGTATCCCGGCGAGTTCCACTACTTCGACCGGAGCTTCGTCGTGCGCGACGCGTGGCACCGGGTGGATGCGTTCTTCCGCAAGTATCTGCGGCCCGATGTGGCGACGCCGAAGTAGGCGCGTGCCGCCGCATCTCCGTTCATCGTTACGTCTTGTTCAGCACCTCGCGCACCGCGCGAGTGAGTCCTGCCATGGTAAAAGGTTTATCGATCAAAGGTGTGTTTGGATCGAGCACGCCCTGGGCGGCGATCGCCTCGCCGGCGTAGCCTGACATGTACAGGACGCGCAGGCCGGGCCGTTGGGACCGAAGGCTGTCGAAGAGTTGTGGACCCGCCATGCCCGGCATGATGACGTCGGTCAGCACGAGATCGATGGAGCTTCCATGCGCCGCCGACAGATTGATTGCCGTTCGCGGATCATCGGCGACGAGGACTTTATAGCCCTCCTTTTCGAGAACACTCCTCACTACTTGTAGTACGGCCTTCTCATCGTCAACGACCAGTATCGTCCTTTCGCCTGGGTGCGGTGCGGGCGCCTCGAATGGTCTCGATTCCGTTCCCAACTCCGCCGCGGCCTGGGGCAGGTAGATTCTGAACGTCGTGCCCGTTCCAAGCATACTGTCGGCCGTGATGGTGCCGCCGCTCTGCTGCACGATGCTGAGCACCGTCGCCAACCCAAGGCCCGTGCCCTTGCCTTCACCTTTCGTCGTGAAGAACGGTTCGAATATCCGCTTCATCGTGTCTGCCGACATGCCGGCGCCGGTGTCGCCCACGGACAGCAGTACCCGCGGTCCGGCTGATGGCTCGGCATCTAGCGCCCGCTCTCCGCTGGGAACGTTCGAGGTCTCAATGGTCAGTGTGCCGCCGAGCGGCATGGCGTCGCGCGCATTGACGGCCAGATTGATGAGTACGTGCTCGATTTGTCGCAGGTCCGCCTTGACCAGCGCCAACTGCGGGTCGAGCCTCACGTCAAGGCGAACGTTCTCGCCGACCAGGGGTCGGAGCATGCGCATGATGTCGTCGATCAGGTGGTTGAGGTTGAGGAGCACGGGCTGAACGATCTGTCTTCGGCTGAACGTCAGAAGCTGTCGGGTCAGATGCGCGGCGCGCTGCCCAGCATGCTGAATTTCCTCAATGTCGGCCCGCCGTGCGTCGTCCTCACCGGTCGACTCGTGAAGCAAGTCCGCGTACCCGGCGATGATCGTCAACACGTTGTTGAAATCGTGTGCAAGGCCGCTGGCGAGCAATCCGGCCGCCTCGATCTTCTCGGCCTGTCGCAGGTGGTCTTCGAGCTTCCTGTGCTCCGTGACGTCGCGTGCGACACCGAGCAAGCCGACGATGCGGCCCTGTCGGTCATGAATCGGCGACGTGCTGAGGCTGACCGTCAGCTCCGTGCCGTCCTTCCGGCGGTTGACGAGTTCGCCTTGCCAGCCTTGGCCGCGCGACGCGCGCAGCAGTTCGTCGACCACCTCCCGGGGCACCGTTCTTCCGTGGATGATCGCTGGCGTCTGGCCGATGACTTCGTCCTGGCGATAGCCGTACGCGCGGAGGAAGGAGTGGTTTACAAAGATGAACCGGTCATCGAGGTCCGTCACGCTGATCATCTCGTTCGTCGATTCGATGGCCCGGCCGAGCAGGCTGATCTGCGCCTCCACGCGTTTGCGCTCGATCGCGAGCGCGATTGTCGACGCCGCCGAGGCCAACACGTCAGTGGTGCTGGTCGGGAGCGCGTGGCGGGCCAGCACGGTCATCACGCCAACCACGCGATCGTTCACGATCAAGGGATGCCCGGCAAAACTCACGAGCCCATTCTCAATGGCCCATGATGCGTCGTGGAGTTCGCGGTCGCGCGCGATGTCATTGGTGATATGCGGATGACGCTCCGCGGCGATGCGCCCAATGCGAGACTGGCCGATCGGCACCTCTGCTATGACCTGGTTCGGGTGCGTGACGAGCCCGGCGGCGGCGGTCAGGCGGAGCGCCGATTTCGGTTGGTCGACCAGCCAGATCTGTGCCACTGCCACGTCGAGATGGCGGACCATCGCGTCGGCGACTTGGCGCAGCGCGGCCGACAGGTCCTCCTCTTCGGCCAGGGCCGTCGCCTTCTCCGCTCTGAACGCCGCCTCGCGCGCGAGCGTACGGATTTTCTGGTGAGCGCGTTCCCGCTCGTTCAGCATCGCCGCGCCGAAGAGCGTCGTCAGACCCGCCGTGAAGAGATAGATATAGATTCGAAACAACTGACTCGTGACCGAATATCCGGTGTCGCTGAAGACGCCCCTGCCGCGTGTCGTCTGCCACGCGGTCACGACCGCCACGGCCATCGTCGCCAGGGCCCCGCCAAACGACCCGAAACGGATCACCGCCATCAAGAGCAGCGGCAGGAGCACGTAGGGATCGATTCTCAGAAAGTCCTTCGCACTCGGTACTGGGTGGAGCACAAGACTCGAGAGCACGATCAGGCCGGCGATACCGAGGCCGCCTTCGACCGCCCTGCGCCATGACATGGCGGCCGGTGTACTGAGAGCAAGAGCAGAACCCACGATGACCGGGGTCACCAGGAGCATGCCCAACCCGTCGGCCGTCCACCAGGTGAGCCACGCCGTGACGCTCGGCGTCTGGAACCCATGACTAAGCACGGCGGACCCAAGAAGTGCCGTCAGCGCGTTGCTCGCCACAACGCCTCCCAGCGCAAAGGCCGTCACCTGCCTGACCGTTGTCAGCGTGATGGGTGGCTTCACGAGACGCATGACAACCCAGGCCGCGCACCAGGACTCAATCGCATTCGCGGTACTGCCTCCGATGCCGAGCATCAGAGAGTTCCCCGCCAGCAGATCCGCAGCGAGGTTGCCCAACGCGCCGCCCGCCAGCAGGAATGGCCAGGCTCGTGGCGCGGACAGGAGCAGGCATGCCAACATGAACCCGCTGCCAACCCATACGATCACAATCCCCGCAGGGCGAAGCTCTGCCGTGTACGCGAAACAGGCGCATACGAAGTACCCGAGTGCGCTGAGAAGCAGAAGAGCTGGCCCGCCGACGCGTGGGGTGCCGCCGCGCCAAGCAACGAAGGGGCTGGTCATATTGGCCGTCACGCAAGGGCACGGGGCTCGCGCACGCGTACGCAGCGTGTCCGAATCCTCAGCGGTTGACGAGCGGGCCGATCCTAGCACGGCGAGGCTCGGCGATTATTGAAATGCCGCCTCAGTGTATTCTTTCCGCCATGACGCTCGAGTTGAGTCGCAGATCGGTCGAGGTCTGCCGTGCGCTGGCGCGCGCCGTGAGTGGCGCGGTGGGCGCGCTCGGTCTGGCGGTGCTGGCCGGGTGGATCTTCGACTTGCCGCTGCTCAGGAGTCTGGTCGCAGGCTGGCCGGAGATGAAACCGAACACGGCCGTGGCTCTCGCGCTGGCGGCAGGCGCGGTGTGGTCCTTGACCGCAGAGGCTGGCGCGACGAATGCCCGCCACCGGGCGCTGGCTGCATTCGCCGCCGTTGGCGTTGCCGCCATTGGCGCGCTGACGCTGGCACAGTTCGTCCTTCGCCTGAACCTCAACATCGACGGACTGCTAGTCAGCCACGCCAGCCCTGCGGCGACGCCGTGGCCAGGACGCATGTCGCCGTTGGTGGCGGCGGATTTCCTCGTGCTGAGCATCGCGCTGCTGTTGATCGCCGGCGCGACACGGACGGCCGCGATCTGGACGGCACAAGTGCTGTCGCTCCTCGCGGCGGCCGGGGCTTTCGTCGTGATCACCGGCTACCTGTACGGACGTGAGCAATTGGAGCTCGCCCGGTTCTTTACGGACACTGCAGTGCACACGGCCGCAGCCCTCCTGGTGTTGAGCCTTGGCGTCGTCTGCGCGCGGCCGGAACACGGGCTGATGGCGTTATTCAATGCGGCCACCGCCGGCGGGACCATGCTGCGCCGGTTGCTCCTGCCGGTCGTGCTGCTGCCGATGGCCCTCAATTGGGCCGAATTGGAAAGCGAGCGACGGGGGCTCTTCCCGCCCAGCGTCGGCTGGATGGTCGATTCGGCCGTCAGCGTGCTGCTCGTCGGAGGGCTGGTGTGGGTCGTGGCCCTGATCGTTCATGAGAAGGATGTCGCCCGAGACATCGCGGAAAGGGAATTGCGCCGAAGTGAGGAGCGCTACCGGCAGCTCATCGAGGCGTCTCCCCTGGCCATCATCGTGAAGGACGGGCGCCGGATCGAGTTTGCCAACCCGGCGGCACTGGCGCTGGTCGGCGCCGCCACGGCGGATGAGGTCCAAGGCGAGTCGCCGTTTGCGTTTGTGCATCCGGAGTCGCGTGCGGCTTTTGAAGACGGCGTGTGCCGGGTGGTGCGCGATGGCACGCCGATCCTGCGCCAGGAGCACAAACTCCTGCGCCTCGACGGCAGCGACGTGGACATCGAATTGTCCGCGACGCCCGTGGACTATCACGGCCGCCGGCTCGCTCAGGTGGTCGCAACCGACATCAGCGAACGCAAGCGCCTGGACACGGCGCTGCGCGCGTCGGTGGAGCGGCTGCAGCTGCTGGCCCACGCCACGGGCGACGCCATCTGGGACTGGGATGTGGTGCACGACGCCACGTGGTGGAGCGACACGTTCTTCGAGACGTTCGGCTACGCCCGCGACACCGTTCCATCCTTCGATGCCTGGCTGGACCACGTGCACCCCGAGGATCGCGAGCGGGCGACGGCGGAGTTCCGCAGTGCGGTGACGCAGAAGACAGCAGGGTGGTCGAGCGAGTATCGCTTCCGCTTGGCGAACGGTTCGTACGGCGTCATCTTCGACCGTGCCTATGCGATCTGCGATGCCGCAGGCACGCTGGTGCGGACGGTCGGCTCGATGATCGATATCACCAGCCTTCGGCGCGCCGAAGAACAGGCTCGCCTGGTCGCGCACGCCGTTGAAGGCACCAGCGATCTGATTTCGATCACTGACCTCGATGACCGGTTTCGGTTTGTCAATCGCGCATTTCTCGACGCCTACGGCTATACGCCGAACGAGGTTCTGGGGCGAACTCCAGAGATGCTGTCGGCCGCCCCGCGTCAGGCGCCACCAACGATCACCTCCGTCCGGGCCAGCCTGCTGGAGGGGAATTGGAGCGGCGTGCTGCTCAATCGCCGCAAGGACGGCACGGAGTTTCCGATCCACCTCAACGCGTCGCAAGTCCGCGACGCAGGCGGGCGGGTTGTCGCCCTGCTGGGCGTTGCGCAGGACATTACCGCACGCGTACGGGCCGAGGAAACGTTGCATGAAAGCGAGGCGAGGTTTCGCGCGACGTTCGAGCAAGCGGCGTTGGGAATGAGCATCACCGCGATGGACGGCCGCTTTCTGCAGGTCAACCAGAAACTGTGCGGCATCACCGGCTACGAGGCGGACGAGCTGCTCGACCGCACGTTTCAAGAGATCACGCACCCCGCCGATGTCGCCCTCGATGTCGAGCAGGTGGCGCGCCTCATCGCGGGCGACAGCTGTTCGTACACCATGCCGAAGCGCTACGTGCGCAAGGACCGCTCCGTGGTGTGGGTCGAATTGACCTCTTCGCTGGTGCGCCGTCGCGATGGCACCCCTGACTACTTTATCGACCTGGTGGAGGACATCACCGAGCGACGGGACCTTGAGGCGCAACTGCGCCAATCGCAGAAGATGGAGGCCATCGGGCAACTCGCCGGCGGCGTCGCGCACGACTTCAATAACCTGCTCACCATTATTCGGGGTCACGCG
>JAKALV010000141.1 GCA_021824055.1 Acidobacteriota bacterium | reverse complement strand
TGGGAATGTCCGCAGGGTCGACGATGACGGCGCCCTGCTGCTTCAGAATGTCGATGGCGTCGGCCATCGCCTTCGCCTGATCCGGATTCAGTCCGCCGCGCGGCTCCGTCGAGCCGGGGACCGGCGTGCGGACGTAAAAGAACGCGCGCGGAATGCCGATGCGCGCGCCGTTCAACCCGTCGGCCTTCAGGAACGGACGATAGTCGCGATTGGGCGGCGCCTGACACGTCTTCGTGGCCGCGTCGTTCGGATCCGGCGCCGGGCTTTCGAGCGCCCCCAGCATGATCGCGGCATCGGTGACCGTGCGCGCCATCGGCCCCGGCGTGTCCTGGTCGGCGGTGATGGGAATCACGCCGTAGCGGCTGATCCGCCCGACGGTCGGCTTGATGCCGACCAGCATGTTCTGATTCGACGGACTCAGGATCGACCCTGACGTCTCGGTGCCGACGTTCGCCGCCCAGAAGCTCGCGGCCGTGCCGATGCCGGAACTCGAGCCGCCCGTGAACAGCACCGGACGCCCGTCAAACGTCGCGTCGCGCGGATCGCGGCGCGGATCGTAGGGATTCATGCCGTAGCCCTTGAGGCCGTTGAAGTTGCCGGGCATGCCCACCGCGACCCAGTTCGCGAGCTCGGTCATGATCGTCTTGGCGATGATGATGGCGCCGGCGTCGACGAGGTTCTTCGTGAGCGTCGCGTCGTACGGCGGCACGAGCCCGTCGAACGCGAGCGCGCCGCCGGTGGTCGGCATGTTCGTGGTGTGGATGTTGTCCTTGAGCGCCACGGGAATGCCGTGGAGCGGGCCGCGCACGTGGCCCTCGGCGCGTTCCTTGTCGAGCGCCGCGGCTTCTTCGAGCGCCTTCGGGTTGATGGTAATGGCCGCGTTCAGCCGGTCCTCATAGGTGCCGATCCGCTCCAGATACTGCCGGACCAGCTCGACCGAGGTCACGCGGCCCGAGGACAACGCCGCCTGAAGGTCGGGGATGGACGTTTCAACCACGGAGAACGGCCGCGCCGCCGGGGCGGGCGGAGCCGGGCGCTGGCCGCGTCCCTGGGCCACCAGCGTGAGCGCAGCGGTACAAACGGCCAGGGCCGTCACGAATACAGTGCGTTTCATGCCGCCAGTCTAAACGAATCTGGGTTGACGTCAGCCTGCAGGGGTCAGCTGACAGAACTTGGGTCGACGGCCGGCAAGTACACCGTGAACGCCGTCCCCGTGCCGGGCGTTGACGAGACTCTGAGGGCGCCCCCATGACTGCGCACGATGCCGAGCGCCGTCGACAATCCCAGTCCCGTGCCCAGGTCCGGTCCCTTGGTGGTGAAGAACGGGTCGAAGATCCGATCGAGCACCTCCGGAGGAATGCCGTCGCCGGTATCTTCAACGCGGATCGCCAGGTACGTCTGCGCGAGCGCGCCCGCCACGTCGCCGGCGAGCGCCTCGGGCGCGACGTCGTCGACAGCCAGCGTCAGGCTCCCGCCCTTCTTCATGGCATCGCGCGCGTTGACGCACAGGTTCAGCAGCACCTGATGCAGCTGGGTGGCGTTGCCCATGACGAAGTCGCGGGTGGCCGATCCGGATCGCGTGAACGCGATGCGCTTCGGGAACGTGTGCCGGACCATCGCCTCGAGTTCGTCGATGAGGCCGGTCAGCGACACCGGCATACGCTCCCCGTCCCGTCCGCGCGCGAACGTCAGCAGCTGGCGAAGGACGTCCTGCGCATGTCTGGCACTCGTGGCCATCGTCTCGAGCGTCTCGCGATCCACGGCCGGATTGTCGCCGAGCGTCTCGATGCCCATGACGATGGGCGCGATCATGTTGTTGAGGTCGTGCGCCACGCCGCCAGCCAGCGTCCCGATGGACTCGAGGCGCTGGGCGCGCAGCTGCTGGCGCTGCGCGAGCCGCCGCTCGGTGAGATCCTGGATGAAGGCGATCCAGTAATCCTGACCGTCGAACTCCATCCAGCGCGCGGCAATTTCCACCGGAACGGTGTCGCCGTCACGCCTCTGCCAATTGGCCTCGAATGTCCTGGCCTGGCCGGACCGGCCCGCCGTCCGGTGGGCGATCCAACGATCGCGTGCCGCCGGCGACACGTCGAGATCCGCCACGCGGCAGTCATTGAGCGCGCCGGCGTCCCGCTCGAGAATCCGCGCGGCGACGGCGTTCGCCCGCAGGAGCCGGCCGTCTCGATCCGCCCACACGGCGCCGACCGGCGCGTGTTCGAGCGAGAACTCGCTGAGCCGCAGCTGCGCGTTGGCCTGGACGAGCGCGCGCGTCCGCTCGTCCACGCGCGCCTCGAGTTCCATGTTGGCCGTCTCGAGCAAATGGCTGACGCGGTTGCGTTCGGTCACGTCCGCGACGAAGCACGCGTACCGCCCGCCGTACATGTCGGTGTACTGCACGCCCATCTCCGCGTCGAAGAGCGTGCCGTCGCGCCGCCGATGGCGGACTTCAAAGCGATCCGCGCCGTCGGCCGCCGCCCGCGCCAGGCCGGCGCGGAGGCGCTCGATGTCCTCCGCAGCCACCAGTTCCTCGGCGCAACGCCCCGGCAGTTCGTCCGGCGAGTACAGGCTCAGGCGGCCGTACGCATCGTTGGCTTCAACGATATGCGTGGCGCCATCAAGAATCCAGAAACCGTCGAGCGCGGCTCGGAGGATCATCGCGTGTTGCTGCCTGGCCAGGCGGCGGTCGGTGATGTCCTCGATGACGGCGACGAAATGCCGCAGCTGACCGGTGCCGTCGAGAACCGGGGATGCGCTCATGGCCGCCCAGAACAGCGTGCCGTTCTTGCGCCGGTTGCAGATCTCGCCGCGCCAGGTTCCGCCCGACTGCAGCGTGGTCCAGATCCCCCGATAGAACTCCGGCGGGTGCGTGCCCGAGCTGATGACGCGCGGTGTGTGGCCGATGACCTCATGCGCGGCGAAGCCGGTGGTTTCACTGAACCTGGGGTTGACGTGCTCGATGCGCCCCTCGGCATCCGTGATCATCACACCCACAGGGCTCTGCTCAACGGCCAGCGCCAACCCCGCGTGGTGGCTGGCCGAGCGCTCATCCCGCAGTGCCCGCTCCGCGATTCTGAGCCGCGAGATGTCGCGCAGGAGCACCAGGGCCCGATCCGTCCCGGCCGCGGCGATACGGACGTCCACGGCATGCAAAGGCGACGAGTCGCCACCGATTTCTCCTTCAACGATGTCGTCGCTGTCGAGCGCCTGCGCGACGAGTTCAACGAGCAGCGCGGCGTCGGCGCGGTCGAAGGCGCTCTGGAGGCTGTCCCCGCTGAGGCCGGCTCGCAGGCCCGGGAGGTCCGGCCCGTCCAGGGACCGCTGGCCGTCGAGAATCTGCCCGTCGCGCGTGACCAGCAGCAGATGGTCGGGACAGGCCGCAAGCGCTGCCGTGGCGAGCGCGCGGCGATCCGTGGCGGTCCCGGGAGTACCCATGTGATTCGCCTAGAGTTCGGCGAGGGAGTCCAGCCAGTCGTCGAGCTTGTCCCCCACGTCGTCCGGACTCGGCCCGGCGGTGACCGTTTCGGCGTGCCAACGAAGGGCGGTCTCGAGAGCGGCCATCACCCGCGTCTGCGCGAGCGGTTTCACGAGGTAGGCCAGCACGCCGGCGCGCAGGCTCACCGACGGAGGGACGGTCGTCACCCCCGTGGCCAGCACGACAGCCGTATGCGGGTAGCGCCGACGGATCTCGGCCGTCAGCCACAGACCATCCCGTCCGGGCATCTGCACGTCGCTGAACACGACGCCGGCCGGCACGGCTTCCATCGCCGCCAAAGCGGAGTCCGAATCTTCGGCCTCCCGGATTTCCAGGCCGGTCTTCTCGAGCCACTTCCGCAGGAAGAGTCTGATCGGGGCCTCATCATCGACTATCAAGACGCTGTTCGTGAGCATCGCGTGGTCCTGTCCGGTTCGATTGAACCTGCCGCTCACGTAATCGGTCCTGCGGCTCGGGGCTTGAGCCATCGCGCGGCGCTAAGTTCGTGGCGGTCCGGGCCGATTAACCCTGCGGACCATGGACCTCTTCGTTGCGCGACAACCGATTCTCGACGCGGAACGCCGCGTGATCGGGTACGAATTGCTGTTGCGTGCTCCGGGAGGCGCCGCAGCCCAGGAGAGTCTGACGGCGGCGGCCGTCGCCGACGCGCTGCTGTCGGTGGGGATCGACACGCTGGTCGGCGATCGCCTGGCGTTCGTCGACGTCGATGATCCCGACACGGTCGAGGATTTCGCCGGCCTGCTCCCGCCCGGACGTGTCGTGCTGGAAATCGACGCGTCGTGGCCGGCCGACGCGGCGCGCATCGAGAAGTACCGCGGGCTCCGGCGGTCCGGCTACGCGCTCGCGGCCGACCGGTTTCCGCGCCATGGCGCCGCGGCCGGACTGCTTGGCGAGTTCGACTTCGTGAAGGTCGAGGCACACGGCGGCCGCTGGGGAACACCGGAGAGGCGCGCGTCGTCCAGGGCGGGTGGTCCGACGCTCATTGCGTTGGACGTGAACAGCGTCGACGAGCTGGCAGCCGCCACGGCGGCCCAATTCTCAATGTTTCAGGGACGCTGTTTCGGGCGCGCCGCCTCGCGAACCGCCCACGCGCTGCCCGCGGAGCAGTGGAACTGCCTCAACTCGCTGGCCGTGGTGAGCCAACCCGACGTGACCGTGCTCGAGCTCGAGCGTGTCGTGAAGGCGGACGCCGGCCTGAGCCTGCGGCTGCTGCGCACCGCGAACTCGGCGGGCAGCACGGCCCGCAGCGAGGTCCGGTCGATCCGCGAGGCGCTCATCCTGCTCGGTCTCAAGGTCGTGCGGCACTGGCTGGCGCTGTGGTTCGTGCGCGCCATAGGCAAGAGCGCGCACAGCGAACTGCTGGCTACCGCGACGATCCGCGCGCATTGCTGCGACGCGCTCGCGTCGAACATCGGCGACGACGGCGGCTTCATCGTCGGCCTCTGCTCGCCGCTCGATGAGATCCTCCAGCAGCCGATGGCCGCCGTGCTCGAGCACATGCCGCTCGCGGCCGACGCCCAGGCCGCGCTGATGGGCGAACAGAATCACTACCGCCACCTGCTCGAGGCCGTGATGGCGTACGAGCGAGGTGACTGGGAGCGCTGCCGGGAAAAATCCGAATCTGCCGGCGCAGACGTCGCGGTACTGCCCCATGCGTACGCGGAAGCGCTGCGGTGGCACGCCGAGGCCCACGTCTGATTGAAGTTGTCGTTGCGCTGCGGATCAACGCGGCCCCCGTGTTTACTTACCGGTCGGTAGGTTGATACTCTTCAAAGTAGTCGTAGATGGTCCCGTCGCGCTCCCCAATAAATCAAGTTGACGTCACGCTTTCGGAGCGCGATCCGCAGACGCGGACCCGTCTGCTCCAGTCGGCGGTTCAGATCTTCGACCGCAAGGGGTACTCGGCCGCCTCGGTCCGCGAGATCGCGGAGATGGCCGGGGTCACCAAGCCGGCGCTCTACTACCACTTCGGCAGCAAGGAAGGATTGCTCATTGCGATTCTGGATGCAGCCGTTCACGAATTTGCCCGGACGGTTTCGACCGCCGTGGCGCGGACGGGCACGGCGCGCGAGCGCCTGATGGCCCTCTGCGAAGACGTCTTCAACCTCTTCGAAGTGAACATTCCCATTGTCCGCGTGGCGCACACCGTGTTCCTGGGGCCGGTCGAGATCGCGCCGGCGTTTGACCTCACGAAATTCGAGCGCATCTGGCGCGAAAGCCTCCAGCAGGTCATCGAAGAGGGTCAGGCGGCGGGTGAGTTCCGGCCGGTGCCGTCCCTCGATGTCGCCTATGCGCTGATGGGGCTGGTCGACTCGTGCGTGGAGCGCCAAATGCATCCGGGGTTCGATCCCGTGGGACGCGACGGGCTTCGCAAGATCGTGAGTCTGCTGTTTGACGGCGTGTCGTGTGAGCGGCGGTCGTAGGAGAAGAGACGTGATGACTCGGGTTCGACTCTATCGGTTCGTATTTCCTGTACTCGCGCTGCTCGTGGGCGCGGCCTGCGGCAAACCAGGCGCCACTCAGGCCCCGCTGACCGCGGTGCGGCCGCCAGTCGCTGTTTCGACGGCTCAGGTGGTCGCCGGTGACTTGCAGGACAGCGTGGACGTCGTCGGCTCGCTGGCGCCGAAGTTTTCCGCCGACGTCAAGTCGGAGATCACCGGCACGGTGACGGCGGTCTACGTCACCGAGTGGGTGCCGGTCCGCAAGGGTGAGCGGCTCGCGCGTCTCGACACCCGCGAATCCCAGGCCGGCATCGACGCTCTCAAGGCGCTGGTCGCGCAGGCGCAGGTCGGCGAGTCGCGCGCCCAGCGCGAGTTCGAGCGCGCGCGGCAGCTCAAGGAATTCGGACTGATCACGCCGCAGAATCTTGATGACGCGAAGAGCGCGCTCGATGCGGCGCGGGCCGCCGTGTCGTCGGCCAACGCGCAGGTGAAGGCCGCCGAGAGCCACCTGGCGAAGTCCGAGATCGTCTCGCCGATGGACGGCGTCGTCGCCCTGCGCGGCGTCAGCGTCGGCGATCGCGTGGAGAACATGGGCAGCGGCGATCCGCTCTTTCGCATTGTGGACAACCGGCTGATGGACCTGACGGTCTCGGTGCCATCGTCGCGTCTGGCGGCCGTGCGGGTGGGGCAGCCGCTGCAGTTTTCGACCGACACGGTGCCCGGCCGGACATTCAACGGCAAGGTGTCGTTCATCAATCCGGCGATCGATCCGGGCAGCCGATCCGCCAAGGTGATCGCGGTCGTGGCGAACAGCGACGGCGCGCTGCGGGGCGGGTCGTTCGTCAAGGGCCGGATTGTGGTCGCTCATCGGACGGGCGTGCTGCAGGTGCCGCGGGAGGCGCTGCTCGGCTGGAACATCGAGCAGCAGACGGCCGAGGTCCTGGTGGTGAACGGCGATCTGGCGGACAAGCGCGCGGTGAAGCTGGGTTCGGCCGGCGACGCCACGGTGGAGATCGTCTCCGGTTTGAAGGCGGGGGATCAGGTCATCACGCGCGGCGCATTCGGTCTTGGCCAGGGCGACCGCGTGGCCGTGGTGAAGGGCGCGGGAGCGTAAGCGATGTTCCTCTCCAACCTGTCGATCAAACGCCCGGTCGTCGCCACCGTGATGATGCTTGCGCTGGTGACGCTCGGCGTGTTCTCGGTGCGGCGCCTGCCGATCGACCTGATGCCGGAGGTCGAGATCCCGGTGCTGTCGATCCTGACGGAATTCCCGGGCGCGTCGCCCGAATCGGTCGAGCGCGAAGTCAGCCGCAAGATCGAGGAAGCCGTCAATCCGATTTCCGGCGTGAAGCATGTCTCATCGGTGTCGCGCGAGGGGCTCTCGTCGGTCGTGGTGGAGTTCAACCTCGAAGTGAAGATCAACGACGTGTCGCAGGAGGCGCGCGCCAAGATCAACGCGATCCGGCGCGAACTGCCGGCGGGCATGCAGGATCCCGTGATCCAGAAGCTCGATTTCAACGCGCTGCCGGTCATCTCGCTGGCGGTGCGGTCGACCACGCTGCCGCCGCGCGAGCTCTCGACGCTGGCGGATCGGACGATCAAGCGGCGGCTCGAGAGCGTGTCGGGCGTCGCGAAGGCCAAGCTGATCGGCGCGTCCACGCGTGAGGTCGCGGTCGATCTGGATCCGGTCCGGCTGGCCGCGCTCGATATGGGCGCCGACGAAGTGATCAGCGGGCTGTCGGCGGAAAACGTCAACACGCCGCTCGGCCGGTTGACGCAGGGCCTGAACGAGATGCCGCTGCGGATGTCGGGCAAGCCGAAGACGCCGGCGGAGTACGCCGACATGGTTATCGGCCGCCGCGGCGTGACGCCGGTCCGGCTGGGCGACGTCGCGACCGTGCGCGACACGATCGAAGAGCGCCGGTCGCTGGCGGTGATCAACGGCGAGCCCGCGGTCGCCATCGATATCAGCAAGCAGACGAAGGCCAACACCGTGTCGGTCGTCGACGAGGTCAAGAAGGCCGTTGAGGGGCTGCAGCGGGACATGCCGAAGGGCACCGAGATTCAGATCGTGCGCGACACCTCGGGCTTCATCCGCGAGTCGGTGGGCGACGTCAGGAACTCGCTCGTCATCGGCGGCCTGCTCACCGTCATCATCGTGTTTCTCTTTCTGAATTCCTGGCGCTCCACCGTCATCACGGGCCTGACGCTGCCCATCTCGGTGATCTCCTCGTTCATCGTCATGTACTTCCTCGGCA
>JAKALV010000001.1 GCA_021824055.1 Acidobacteriota bacterium | reverse complement strand
ACCCACCAGGGTCCACCACACCCCCGGGGTCTGCAGGAACGCCTCGGTTTCGGATGCCGCCGAATCGTGGTTGGAAACCCGAGCCGGCAATCCCGACTGGGCGCGTTCCGCCCGCTCGAGGCGCATGCGGAGCGCGGCCGCCCGCTCGTCATCGCCGGTCGCGGCGATCGCTTCGGTCAACAGCTCCCGCGCATCGCTCGTGCGCCCCTGCTCGAGCAGCGCCTGGCTGGCGTGCAGCAGCTCATCGGCGCGCCGCTGGCGTTCGGCGAGCGCCGTGCGGGCCCGGTCGATGTACGCGCGGGCGCGGGGATGCGTGCGATCAAGGAACAGTACGCGGGTCCAGATGTGGATGGCGTCTTCGTAGCGGCCCAGGAAGTAGCGGTCGAGTCCTTCCACCAGCAACGATTCCACCCGGCTGTCCCGATCGGGATCAGCACCTGCATCGAGCAGATCGGTGCGGCGAGTCTCTGCCATCAATCAGCCTGGCAGCGATTATAGCGACCCGGCTCGAACAGTACAAGAGGCTTCCTGTGGTACAAATCCGCCATGGCCATTGTCGAGTGCATTCCGAACATCAGCGAGGGCCGCCGGCAGGACGTCCTCGACGCCTGCGCGAACGCCATCACGGAGACCGGGGTGCGCCTGCTCGACGTGAAGCCCGATTCGTCGCACAACCGAACCGTATACACCTTTGCCGGTGAACCCGCGGAGGTGCGGGCGGCGGTGCTGGCCCTTTTCGACGCGGCGCTGCCGCTGATCGATCTGCGGCGGCATACCGGCGAGCATCCCCGCATGGGAGCCGTCGACGTGGTGCCGTTCGTGCCGATCGAGGGCGTGACGATGAGCGATTGCGTGGCGATGGCGAAAGCGGTTGCCGCAGAGGTCGCCGACCGGCACCAGCTGCCGATCTACCTGTATGAAGAGGCCGCCAGTCAGCCCTCGCGTCACAATCTCGAAGACGTCCGCCGCGGCGAATTCGAAGGACTCGCGACGAAGATGGCCGGCACCGACTGGCGGCCCGACTTCGGCCCCGCGCAGCCGCATCCGTCGGCGGGCGCCTCGGTCATCGGCGCGCGCATGCCGCTGATCGCCTACAACATCAACCTGGCCACCCACCGTCTCGATGTGGCCAAGAAGATCGCGACCGCGGTGCGCCACAGTTCGGGCGGCCTGCGGTTTGTGAAAGCGATGGGCATCGAACTGGGTGACCGGGACATCGTGCAGGTCTCGATGAATCTGACCAATTACGAGAAGACGCCCGTGTTCCGCGTCTTCGAGCTGGTCAAGCGGGAGGCCGCGCGGTACGGCGTCGAGGTGCTCGAGAGCGAGATCATCGGCCTGATTCCCCAGGCGGCGCTGACCGCATCGGCCGCCTGGTACCTGCAGCTCGATCGCTTCCACGACGGCCAGGTTCTGGAAAACAAGCTCCGCGGCTAGCGCGGGCGCGCGTTTCAGGGCTACAGCGGTTCGTCGTCTTTGCGGGTGTGGATCCCGAGGCCGCGCATCTTCCGATACAGATTGCTGCGCTCCACGCCGAGGGCATCCGCGGTGCGCGACATGTTGCCGTCGAAGGCCGCCAGGGCCTGCAACAGATACTCGCGTTCCCACGCGTCGCGCGCCTCGTAGAGCGGCCGGACCGCCGCGCCGGTGGCCAGCGCCGGCCGGGCCACCGCGGCCGGCGGGACCGGCACCACCAACAGCTCGTCGAGGAACCAGAGATCCTCCACCGCGATGGTGTCACTCGGCACCATGATCATCAGCCGTTCGATCACGTTGCGCAGTTCGCGCACATTGCCCGGCCATCGATAGCCGCACAGCGCCTGCGCGGCCTCGGGCGTCAGGCGCTTCATGCGGCGCCCGTATTCGCTGGCGAACTCCGCGATGAAATGTTCCGCGAGCCGAATCACATCGGCGCCGCGCTCCCGCAGCGGCGGCACGGCCAGGGGAATGACATTGAGCCGGAAGAACAGGTCCTCGCGGAACCGGCCGGCGCGGATTTCCTCCGGCAGGTCCTTGTTGGTCGCCGCCAGCACCCGCACGTCCACGCGCACGCTCGTGTGGCCGCCCACCGGTTCGATGATCTGCTCCTGCAGCGCCCGCAGGACCTTGGCCTGCGTCTTCAGGCTCATGTCGCCCACTTCGTCGAGGAACAGCGTGCCGCCGGTGGCGAGCTCGAACTTCCCCCGGCGATCCGCCACCGCCCCCGTGAACGCGCCCTTCATGTGGCCGAACAGTTCGGACTCAATCAGCTCTTCGGGGATGGCGGCGCAGTTGACTTCGACGAACGGGCCGGTCCGTCGCTGGCTGAGCGCGTGAATCTGGCGCGCCACCAGTTCCTTGCCGGTGCCGTTTTCCCCGGAGATCAGGACGCGGCCGTTGGTCGGCGCCGCCATGCCGATCTGCTCACGCAAGGCGGCCATCACGGGACTGGCCCCCACGATGACGAGCGGGCGGTCCACGCGCGCGCGCAGCGCCCGGTTCTCCACCTCGAGGCGGCGCTGCCGAATCGCGTTGCGCACGGCCAGCACGGTCTTGTCGATCGACAGCGGCTTTTCGATGAAGTCGAACGCGCCGAGACGTGTGGCGCGCATGGCGGTTTCGACCGTGCCATGGCCGGAAATCATGATGACCGGCCCCTCCACACGCCGCTCACGCAGGCGTTCCAGGGTGGCCAATCCGTCGATGCCGGGCAGCCAGATGTCGAGCAGGATCACATCGTAGGCCTGCCGCGTCACCTGCTCGAGACACGCTTCACCGCTCTCCACGGCATCCACCGTGTAGCCCTCGTCGCGCAACACGCCCGCGAGCGACGCGCGCACCCCAGCTTCGTCATCGACGATCAAAATGGACGACATAATCTATGCGGCCGGCAGGTCCACCGTGAACACGGTCCCCTGCAAAACGGCATCGGCGACCTCCACGGTGCCTCCATGCTCCGTGATGATGCGGCGGACAATCGCCAGCCCGAGGCCGCTGCCGCGCCCCTTGGTCGAATAGTACGGCAGGAACAGCTTTTCACGGTCGGCCAGCGGGATGCCCGGACCGTTGTCCGTCACGGTCACCCGCACGACGCCGCTCCCGGTCTCATGGGAGGTGGCGACGGTGATGCGCGGACGCTCGCCGTTGGGCCGCGCGCCGGCGGCCGCGCCGCCGAGGGCATCGATCGCGTTGTCGACCAGATTGATGAGCACCTGCCGCATCTGCTCCGGATCCACGCGCACGGGCGGCAGCGCCGGCTGCAGATCGTGCGTCAGCTCGAGCGCCCCCTGCTGCAGCACGCCGCGATAGAGCCGCACGGTATCGGCCGCGAGGAGGTTCAGATCCGCCGGAACCAGCTTGGGCCCCCGCATTCGTGCAAACTGCGCGAACTCGTCGACCAGTCCCTTCAGCGCCTCGACCTCGGTGATGATCGCTCCGGTGCACTCCTCGACCAGGGCCCGCGCGTTGGGCGGCGCGGTGGCGAAATTCCGCTGCAGACGCTCGGCGCTGAGCTGGATGGGGGTGAGCGGGTTCTTGATCTCATGCGCGAGGCGCCGCGCGACGTCGCGCCAGGCCGCCACGCGTTGCGCGCGGATCAGCGGGGTCACATCGTCGAGCACCACGACCGCGCCCTCGCGCTTCCCGCCCTCCGCGATCAGCATCGTGGAGGCCACCGCGAGATGAATCTCCCGTTCCTCGCGCGCCAGCGTGATCTCCTCGACCAGGCCCGCCTGCCATCCCTGCCCGGTGACGTCAATGATCGGCAGAAGCGGCGCGAGATCCTCCCGCGCAAACACGCTGGCCGCCGGCTGGCCGATCGCCCGGGCATCCAGTCCCAGCAGCCGCTGCGCCGCGCCGTTCACCGTGGAGACTCTGCCGTCGGCCGTCAGCGAGATCACGCCGGTGGCGACACGCTCGAGAATCGTCTCGATGTATCGGCGGCGCGCGTCGAGGCGCTCGTGACTCGTGCGCAGCTCCGCGGCCATCGTGTTGAAGGCCTCGACCAGCGATCCGAGCTCATCGCTCGAATCGGGTTCGATGCGCAGATCGAGCTGACCGGCGCCGACGGCGCGCGCGCCTTCCGCGAGCATCTGGACGGGGCGCGTGATCCGCTTCGCCACGAACAGCCCGAACCACGTCGCGCTGACCAGAATCAGCAACGTGACCATCAGGAAGAACGACAGGTAGAACCCCTGCAACGGGCGCTTCAACACGCTCAGCTGCTGGTACTGGCTGAACGCATCGGCCATGAACCGCGCGCGCGCATTGATCTGGCCGCTCATCGCCTCGGACGCCACCACCACGCCGACGATCGTTCCGCCGACACCCCGGATCGGCGCCGCCGCCCGGATGAGCAGGACATCCGTGATCTGATCGTCGAGTTTCTCGGGCCGGCCGGACGCGGCGACGCGCGAGGCCAGCCGATCGGCCGAGGCCATCGCATGGCTGCGGGGCATGCTCGACTCGCCCACCGAGGTCAGAAACACCGCGTCCGGTGCGCTGTCCCGGTTGTCCACCACCCGGTAGAGTTCGACCATGCCGGTCGAGGTCGACGCCACTTCGGACGCCAGCAGCGGCTGCAGCACCGCGAGATCACCGGCCGCCACCGCGTCGGCGGCCAGGGTCGACGCCAGCCGTTGGGCCCGCGCCACGGCCACGGTCGCGCGGTCGGTGTAGACGCGCTGCGCGATGTCATTGGCGGCGTTCACCAGTTCCTCCGCCGGCGTGCTGAACCAGCGCTGCGCCGAGCTGTTGATCATCTCGCTGCCGATCAGCAGCACGAGCACCGACGGCACGATCGTCATCGCGAGCAACGCCGCCACGAGCTTGGCGCGAAAGCGCGCGAACGGCAGCGCGCGCCGCCGCTCCACCCACAGTTTCAGCACGTTGCGCGCCAGCACGAAGACGAGCGCCACGAGCATCGCCAGATCGACGGCGGACAGCGCGTAGACCACGACGTCGCTGATGAATTCCGGGCGCAGCTGTTCGGTGCGGGTGGCGGCCAGGAACAGGAACACCAGGAGCGCGACCAGCGCAAAGACCACCGTGCCGATCAGGCGCGGATTGTCGAAGGGCCGCCGGCGCGGCGACGGTGCCGGCGCGGCGGGCTCGGGTGTCAGCAGGGAAACGGGGGCCACGGCCGCTAGCGAATGAAGGTGAAATCCGCGCGGCCGGCCGCGTCGTCGCGGCTCCAGGGCCAGATGGACAGGCTGCGGCGCGGCGTGGTGCGCATGCGCACGCGCACGTAGTACTCGCCGTTCGGTTCGAGGTTATCGCCGTTCGACAGGCTGACGCGCTCAAACTCGGTCGCCCAGGCCCTCACGTCGGCTTCCTTGTCCGTGCCGCGCGACGAGAACACCTGGCCGTCGGTCATCTTCGAGACCAGGAACGCGCGTGTCAGCGTGTCGTACTTGATGGACGAGGCCACGGTCACGCTGGCGACGGTGTGATCGAACCAGATCACCGACGCCTGGCGCAACTCGACGAAGAACGTGAGGGTGGTCGGCAGGCCGCTTTGCACCGCCTCGCGCACCTCGGGAGTGTAACTGTCGGGGGCGGCAAACGACGCGTACACCCGCCCCTCGCTCACGAGCGGCGTCACCCGGACATCGGCGGCCAGCAGCGTCGCGGCCGCAGCGCTCCACAGCAGCATCAGCACGCCGAAGCGGCGCCGGGGCGTCGTCATTCGCGCGCCTTCAAGAGGTCGTTCAACTCGTTCTTGAACTCGTCGATATCCCGGAAGTTGCGATAGACGGAGGCGAACCGCACGTAGGCGACCTTGTCGAGACGCTTGAGCTCCTCCATCACGTGCGCGCCGATTTCCTCGGTCGTCATTTCGCGCTCGGGCTTTTCCTGCAGCGCCGATTCCACCTTGTCGGCGATGGCCTCGAGCGCCGCCACGCGCACCGGGCGCTTCTCGCACGCCTTCAGCAGGCCGGCCACAAATTTCTGACGCTCGAACCGCTCGCGCCGGCCGTCCTTCTTGACCACCATGTAGGGGATTTCGTCGATGCGCTCGTAGCTGGTGAACCGCCGCCCGCATTCCAGACATTCGCGGCGACGGCGGATGGCCTCGCCTTCCTTGCTTTCGCGGGAATCGACGACTTTGTCACCCAGATGCCCGCAATACGGACACTTCACTTCAGGCCTCCGTCCGGCTCCACGCCGCGCAGCCGCGCCAGCGTCCATCCATCTTGCGCCATGAACGCCAATCCCAGCAGGGAAATCGGTACAAAGAACACCGCGTGCAGCACGATCGCGCCCGCCGCGGCCTGCTCCCGGCCGGCGCCGAGCACCGTGGTCACCGCCAGCTGGTACATGAAATGGAAACTGCCGACGCCGGCCGGCACGGGGACGGAGACGCCGACCACCAGATACATCATGATGAGGAACGTCGCGGGAAAGGGCATCGTCAAATCGAGCGCGCGCGATGACAGCCAGATGCCGGCCGCGATCGACAGCCACAGGCACAGCGACATGAACACCGCCACAACGAGCTGGCGCGGCTGGCGCATGACGGCAAGCCCGTCCACCAGCATGTGCGCAAAGCGCCGCGCCACGTCCGCCAGCCGCGCGGGCAACCGGGCGGCCAGAGCGTCCGCGATGCGGCGGAGCGTGTCCGGGCGGCCGGCCCCGAACACGAGACCGGAGAGCGCCACGACCGCAACCACGGACGCGGCCAGGCCGGCCCACTTCACGTCGGGCCCCACGTCAACGGCCGACGTCATGAGAAAGACGCCGAACAGCAACATCACGGTGGCCAAGTCCAACAGCCGCTCGATCAGGACGGTGGCCAGCGCCGCCGCCGCCCGCACCGGCTCCGCCTTCGACATGAGGTACGGCCGCAGCACTTCGCCGAGCCGGCCGGGCAACAGATTGCTGGCCGTGAACCCGATCACGGTGATGCGGAAGCTGTTTCGAAACGACGCGCCGCCGATCGGCGCCAAGAGCGCCTGCCAGCGCCACGCGCGGAACGTATATGTCTGTAGGGTCACGAGCACGGCGGCGCCGATCAAGCCGAAATGCGCGTTGGCGAGGGCCTGGCCCAGGCTGCGAAAGTTGATGCCGCGGAGAAACCACGCGACCAGCGCGAGCGTGAGAGCGGCAATGACCACGGTGTGCCAGGGAAAACCGCGGTGGGACGAAGCGGGCATCATCACGCGAGTTGCACAGTTCGTACTATAAGATTGGCGGCAAGTCTATGGGAAAACGAGAGTTACTGATTCTGGTGGCGTTTGTTGCCCTCGGCACGATTGCGTTTCAGTTCAGCGCGCCACCAGCGAAAGAGCAGCCGGGCGGGTTCTCGTTCTCCAAACTCCTCGATTCGGCACGGCGCCAGATGCACGGCAATCAGAGCTACACGGCGCCGCCGCGGACGCTGACGTTCCCGGTCGGCACGGACATCACACATGTGAGCATCGCCGGTTCGGCCGGCCCCGTGAAGATCCTTGGTGAAGCCCGTGACAACGTCTCGCTCGAACTGACCGTCGCATCGACCGGCGAGAACCAGGACGCGGCCATCGCCTTGGCCAACCAGACCACCGTTTCCGAAGACCGCGTCGGCGGGGTCCTGGCCCTGCGGGTGGTGTTTCCCAAGGACGAGACCCAGACCTCGCAGGCCGTCCTGAAGATTCCACTCCGCCTTGGCGTCAGGATGGACGGAACCCGCGAGACATCGATTTCCAACGTGCGCTCGGTGGACCTTACCAACCCCGCGCGGGGCACGACGGTGATCGACCACGTCGCGGAACAGGTCACGGGCACGCAGAACGGCGGCACGATCACGCTCGCGTCGATCAAGACGCTCAGGATGACGCTTTCGCGGACGCGCGCCCGCATCAGCGAGGTCACCGGCACCCAGTCGCTCGAGGTCAATGACGGGGACACCGAGATCACCGGATCGCGGGGGCCCCTCGAGATCGAGGCACGGCGCGGCGACATCACCATTCGCGGCCACCGCGGCCCCGTGAAGATCTCGGGCGCGGATGGTCAGGTTCGCATCGTGGGGGCCACCGACGAGGTGCACCTGGACTTGCGTCGCACCGAAGTGGACGCGGAGCTCGCGTCTGGCGTCAGCGGAAGCATTGTGACCAGCGATGAGGAATTGCGCGTGAGCTGGCGCGATCCCGCGGGAGTGCACGTCGACGCGGTGGCGGCCAATGGCGCGATCGACGCCGCCGACTGGGGACAGACCGCCACGACATCGCCGGTGGACGCGCGTCTCGACGTCGCGCTGAGCGCGCCGTCCGCGGCGGCGCCCCGCGTTTCCCTGCGCAATCAGGGCGCAAACATCGTGCTGAAAAAATCAAGCAAAAAATAACCCGCACGAAAACGCGTATCGGACTTGACCTCGTTCGCGCAGGTGCGTACGCTTCCATTTCTTCTTGTCCGCATGGCAACCTCATTGGTACTGGAGACGAATCTTTCGGGCCTCACGCTGCAGCGTCGCGGCAAAGTACGCGATGTCTACGATCTCGGCGAACATCTCTTGATCGTCGCGACCGATCGCATTTCGGCGTTCGACTACGTGCTCGGTTCCGGGATACCGGACAAGGGCAAGGTCCTCACGCAGCTGTCGGCCTTCTGGTTCGGCAAGATCGGTGATCTGACGCCGCACCATCTCGTGTCGATCGATGTCGCCGACTTCCCCGCCGCCACCAGACCGCACCGCGACATCCTGCGCGGCCGGTCGATGCTGGTCCGGAAGACGAATCCGCTGCCGGTCGAGTGCGTCGCGCGCGGCTTTCTCTCGGGTTCCGGCCTGAAGGACTACAACAAGACGGGGGCCGTCTGCGGCCATGCGCTGCCGGCGGGCTTGAGGGATTCGGACCGGCTGCCCACAGCCATCTTCACCCCGGCCACCAAGGCGGAATCGGGTCACGACGAGAACATCAGCGAGGAGCGCGCCGGCGAGATCGTCGGGGCCGCGCTCATCAGGCGCCTGCGCGACCTGACGCTCGCCATCTACGCGCGCGGCGTCGCCCACGCCGAAACCTGCGGCATCATCATCGCGGACACGAAGCTTGAGTTTGGGCTGGCCGGACCGGACAATACGGAGCTGGTCCTGATCGACGAGATTCTGACGCCGGACTCGTCCCGCTTCTGGCCGAAGGCGCACTACGCGCCCGGCCGCAGCCAGCCGAGCTACGACAAGCAGTTCGTCCGCGACTATCTCGAAGAGATCAAGTGGAACAAGCAGCCTCCCGTCCCCTCGCTGCCCGACGATGTCGTGGCACGCACGCGGGCCAAATATCTGGAAGCCTACCGGCTGCTGTCGGGCCGCGAGCTGGAGGTCTAGCGGCGCCAGCCGCCAGGCAGCCTTCCATGATGCGAGAAGACCTCGAACGCCTGATTCAGTCGATGATCGAACGCGGCATCCTGTTCGACGATGCCCAGCGTGAGTTCGAACGGATGTTCATCGCGCGGGCGCTGGCCAAGAGCAACTTCAACGTCTGCAAGGCGGCCAAGATCACGGGGCTCCACAGAAATACCCTCAGCCGCAAGATGGCGTCCTACAAAATCCGCAAAGCCGGCTAGCGGCTTCGGGCGGGCATGGGCAATTGCCGAATCGGGAATCGGCAATCGCCGATCGGGAATCGGGAATCGACTGATCGGCAATCGGGGAATCGGGCAATCGGGGAATCGGGGAATCGGGGAATCGCAAGACCTGCTATCGGGCGGCATAGGCGACGTCGCAAGAATTGCCGCATCGAGCGGCCCCGGCTGGGAATCCACTGCAGTTCGAACGCCCTCCCGATCGCCAACCGGCCGATTCTCCGGTCCCTCGATTCTCCGATCCCTCGATCCCCCGATTCCCCGATCCCCCGATTCCCCGATTCCCCGATCCCCCGATCCCCCGATTCCCCGATTCCTCGATTCTCCGATCCGCGATTCCAGATTGGCAATTGCCGATGAGCGATTGCCGCTTGTAGATTCCCCGATTGCCGATTGTCCCAGCTCTTGGTATATTTAGCAGTCGTCCCACGAGACTGCTAGCGAGCTGTGGGGCCGAGTGCCAGGATTACTCACTAAGAGGGAACCCATGAAGGTCAGACCACTGCACGATCGAATCATCATTGAACGGATCGACGAAGGCGAACAGCGCGTGGGCGGGATCATCATCCCGGACACCGCCAAAGAAAAGCCCATGCAGGGCAAAGTCATCGCCGTCGGCAAGGGCCGCGTCGAGAAGGACGGCAAGATCACGCCGCTTGACGTCAAGGCAGGCGACACCATCCTCTTCGGCAAGTACGCCGGACAGGAAATCAAGATTGACGGCAGCGAGTACCTCATCATCCGCGAGGAAGAGGTTCTCGGCGTGATCGAGAAGTAGAGGAGACGTCACACATGGCAAAGCAGATCATTTACGGTGAGGAGTCGCGTCAGGCGATCCTCCGCGGCGTCAACGCGCTGGCCGATGCAGTCAAGGTCACGCTCGGGCCCAAGGGCCGCAACGTCGTTATCGACAAGAAATTCGGCTCCCCCACCATCACCAAGGACGGCGTGACGGTGGCGAAGGAAATCGACCTCAAGGACGCGCTCGAGAACATGGGCGCACAGATGGTCCGCGAAGTCGCCAGCAAGACGTCCGACACGGCCGGTGACGGCACGACGACCGCCACGGTGCTGGCCCAGGCGATCTACCGCGAGGGCATCAAGATGGTGGTGGCCGGCGCCAACCCCATGGAACTCAAGCGCGGCATCGAGAAGGCGGTCGAAGTCATGATCGCCGACCTCAAGAAGCTCTCGAAGCCGGTGAGCGGCGAGATGATCGGCCAGGTCGGCACCATCTCGGCCAACAGCGATGACACCATCGGCAAGATCATCGCCCAGGCTATGGAGAAGGTCGGCAAGGACGGCGTGATCACGGTCGAAGAAGCCAAGTCCATGGAGACGTCGCTCGACGTCGTCGAGGGCATGCAGTTCGATCGCGGCTACCTCTCGCCCTACTTCGTCACGGATCCCGAGCGCATGGAGTGC
This sequence comes from Acidobacteriota bacterium, assembly GCA_021824055.1. GTDB lineage: Bacteria > Acidobacteriota > Vicinamibacteria > Vicinamibacterales > SCN-69-37 > SCUN01. The sequence goes on along the minus strand of JAKALV010000001.1, from coordinate 25,630 downwards.
GTGCTCGAGAACCCGGTGATCCTCATTCACGAGAAGAAGATCAGCTCGATGAAGGATCTGCTCCCGCTGCTCGAGCAGGTGGCCCGCGGCGGCCGTCCGCTCGTGATCATCGCGGAGGACGTCGACGGCGAAGCGCTCGCGACGCTCGTCGTGAACAAGCTGCGCGGCACGATCCAGGTGGCCGCGGTCAAGGCGCCGGGCTTCGGTGATCGCCGCAAGGCGATGCTCGAAGACATCGCGATCCTGACCGGCGGACGCGCCATCACCGAGGACCTCGGCATCAAGCTCGAGAACATCAAGATCGAGGACCTCGGCAAGTGCAAGAAGCTCACGATCGACAAGGACAACACGACGATCGTCGAGGGCGCCGGTGACCACAAGGGCATCGAAGGCCGCGTGAAGCAGATCCGGACGCAGATCGGGGACACCACGTCCGACTACGACCGCGAGAAGCTCCAGGAACGGCTCGCGAAGCTCGTCGGCGGCGTGGCGGTGATCAAGGTGGGCGCCGCAACCGAAACCGAAATGAAGGAAAAGAAGGCGCGCGTCGAAGACGCGATGCACGCGACGAAGGCGGCCGTGGAAGAAGGCATCGTCCCCGGCGGCGGCGTGGCGCTCATCCGCGCGAGCAAGGCGATCGACTCGCTGAAGCTCGAGCACGACCAGAAGGTCGGCGCGGACATCGTGAAGCGCGCGGTGGAAGCCCCGCTGCGCTGGATCGCCACGAACGCGGGCGTCGAGGGTTCGATCATCGTCCAGAAGGTGAAGGAGTCGAAGGAAGCCAACTACGGCTACAACGCCTCCACGGACGTGTACGAAGACCTCGTCAAGGCCGGCGTCATCGATCCGACGAAGGTCGTGCGCTCGGCGCTGCAGAATGCGTCGTCGATCGCGGCCATGCTGCTTACGACGGAAGCGATGGTCGCGGACATCCCGGAAGAGAAGAAGGAAGCTCCCGGCGGCGGCGGTCCGGGCGGCGGCATGGGTGGGATGTACTAGAAAGCCAGAAGTCAGAAAGGCCCGGATGGCATTGCCATCCGGGCCTTTTCAATTTCAGCGCGTGAATTCCCGAACGCCTATCTCAGCGTGAACTGCAGCTCGAACACGACGACACACGGCACGGGCTGCCCTTGCTTCTTGCAGGGGATGAAGGGCGTGGCCGAGACGGCCTTGCGGGCCTGTTCATCCAGGCCGAACACCTTGTCGAGCGATCGGATCACCCGCACGTCGGCCACCCGGCCGTCGGTGCCGATGACGGCCTCGAGTTCCACCGTCCCCTGGATCTTCGCGCGCATGGCTTCGGGCGTGTACTGAGGCTTCACTTCGCGGATGCGGATCGGGCTCTCGACCCCATTGCCGGGTCGATACGCGCCGCCACCGAAACCACCGCCGGTGCCGGGCCCGAGCCCGCTGCCCTCGCCCGTTCCCATGCCGGTGCCCTTGCCGCCTCCACCCTGGGGAACGTCAATCGCGCCGATCGACACGCCCGACGACGAAAGCAGCGCGTTCGGAACCGTCATCACCGGAGCGTTCAGCGACGGCGGCGGCGGAACGGTTGGCGCAGGCGTCACCACCATCTTCTGAGGAGTGGGCTTGGGCAGCTCCACCTTCTTCGGCGGCGCCGGCTTGGGACTCCCGCCGCCACCACCTCCCGGTCCCGGGTTGTTGGCGAGGTAGATCACATCAAACTTCAACTTGTCGTCGGCCGCCTTCTGGACGATCTGGGAGGCGCGAATGGCGCCGTAGATGAGCACGAAGACCACCAGCGCGTGGACCGCCAGTGAGGTGACTTGCGCCTTGACCGTGCGCCACCAATCCACCGGCTCCGGTGGATCGAAGATCGACTTCGTGCCCGTCCACCGCGTCGCGAACGCACCCGCGCCACCGGTGGCGGCATGGGCAGGCGGCGGAACGGTTGGCGACATCTCGGGCATCGGCGTGTGGACGAAGGAATCTCCGGTCAGTATACCCATAGACCTCTCCAGCCTTGGTCTACTTCCACGGGTGCAAGGGCTGTGCCCAATGGGGGGCGTCGTTTCCTTGGACGACCGTCGGGCGCAGTTGGCCTCCGGAGGGGGCGGCGGATTAGCCGGCGTTAACAAAGGAGGACAAACCGCGGTGCTACAATGCGGATCAGCCGGGAAGCCCGGCGGGAGTACTCATATGCTTGGACTTGGCGTTCCTGAACTCATCATCATTCTGATCATCATCGTGTTCCTGTTTGGCGCGAACCGGCTGCCCAGTCTGGCGACGGGCATCGGCAAGAGCATCAAGAATTTCAAGGAAGCCACCCGCGAGGACGAGACGGACACCAAGAAGTAGGGACGGCCACCACCGCCCCGGCGTCCGCCGGTTACTTTCGGCCTCTCGTTGCTTTCTGAAACGCACGTTCGCGTTGCCCGGGGCGCTGCTTGCTGCGGCGCCCTTCTTTTTTGATCTTGACCGAACTGCGGCGCGAACCTCGATTGCGCTCCGACGCGCGCACGGCGTCCAGAATCTCCGCCAATCCCAGATCGATCTGCCGGCGCTCCATGTCGACACGGATCACCTGCACCCGCACCTTGTCGCCTAGCCGGTAGACCCGGCCGTTGCGTTCGCCGCGCAGTAGATGCGCCTTCTCCACGAACCGGTAGTAGTCGTCGGCCATGGTCGAGACGTGCACCATGCCCTCCACAAAGTGCTCGATGAGCTCGATGAACAGGCCGAACGCGCTGACGCCGGTGACGTAGCCCTCGAACTCGTCACCCACCTTGTCGGCCATGAAGCGGACCTTCTTCCACTGCACCAGCTCTCGCTCGGCGTCGGCGGCCCGGCGTTCGCGCTCGGACGTGTGCTTGGCGACACCGGGCAGATCCTCGATCAGCTCGGCCTTCCGGTCGCCGGTCATCCCCATCCGCCCCTCCCGCAAGGAGCGATGCACCACCAGGTCCGGGTAGCGGCGGATCGGCGACGTGAAGTGCGTGTAGAACTCGGCGGCCAGGCCGAAGTGGCCGAGATTGCGTTCGTCGTACCGCGCGCGCTGCATCGTGCGCAGCATGAGGAACGCGATGGGCTTCTCTTCCGGCTTGCCGTGCATCTTTTCCACCAGCCGCTGAAAGTGCCGCGGCTCGATGGAGTCGGGTCCGGAGCCAAGCGTGTATCCCAGCGAGCCGATAAACTCTTCAAACTCCTCGACCTTCATCGGGTCCGGCTCTTCGTGAATGCGGTACAGCGTGGGCACGGCCTTCGTCTCGAGATGCCGCGCCACGGTCTCGTTGGCGAGCAGCATGAATTCCTCGATCAGGCGATGGGCCACGTTCCGCTCGGACGCCACGATCGCTTCCACCTGCCCCTCATCGTCGAGCACGATCTGCGATTCCTTGAGGTCGAAGTCGATCGAGCCACGGCGGCGGCGGCGGCCGTTGAGAATGGCGAAGAGCTCGTGCATCGTCTCGAACATCGGCACGAGCGGCTTGTAGCGCGCGATGGTGGCCGGGTCGTGGTCGGTCAGGATGGCGTTGACTTCCGTGTAGGTCATCCGCGAGTCGCTGTTGATGACGCCATCGTGCATTTCGTACCGGAGCACGTTGCCGCTGCGCCGGTCCACTTCCATCAGGCACGACTGCACGAGGCGGTCGACATGCGGGTTGAGCGAACAGAGCCCCGTCGAGAGCTCCGACGGGAACATATGAACGGCGCGCTCCGGAAAGTACACCGACGTGCTGCGATCGTAAGCTTCGCGATCGAGCGCGCTGCCCTCTCGCACGTAGTGCGACACGTCCGCGATGTGCACCCCGAGCCAGAAGTTGCCGCTCGGCATCTTTTCGATCGTGATCGCGTCATCGAAGTCGCGCGCGTGTTCGCCGTCGATCGTGACGGTCGTGACCGCGCGGAAGTCCGTGCGGCCGGCGAGATCCTTCTCGCGCACGAGGGTGCCCAGACGCTTGGCCTCGGCAATCGCCTCGTCGCCGTGCTCGTCCGGGATGTTGTACTTGCGGATGATCACCGCCGTGTCGACCCCGGGCGCGTCAATCGGCCCCAGCACCTCCATGACGCGTCCCGCCGCCGGCCGCGCCGACGTTGGAAAGCGCGTGATCTCCACCGTCACCATCTCGCCGGGCGCGGCGCTTCTCGCGTCGGCCAGCGCCACCTGCACGTCCATGATCAGACGCCGGTCGAACGGCACCACATATCCCACGCCGGACGCATCAACATCGTACCGCCCGACGATGATCTGCGACGCCCGCTCGAGCACGCGGACGATGCGGCCTTCCGGCCGCGCGCCTTCGCGCTCAACACGAACCACGACGCGGTCGCCGTGCATCGCCTGATTCAGGTTGCCGCCGGCGATGAAGATGCTCTTCGGAGCATCCGGCTCGGGATCCTCCAGGTCCACGAACGCAAACCCCCGCGGATTGGTCGACACCCGGCCCACAATGAGGTTCATCAGATCCGGCAGGCCGTAGCGCTGCCCGCGAATCTCGACCAGCTCACCCGCCGCGACCAGCTGCTTGAGCTGCCGCTTGAAGGTGGCGCGCGCCTCCCGGGGCACCCGCAGCAATTGCAGGAGTTCCTTCACCGTCGCGGGATGGTCCACCCGCTCGCGCATCAATAACGGAATCTGTTCCACTTCCAACATTTCTAAAGCTTATCCTCTCAATAACCCAACCAACGGGCTGGGGTGAATGTCTACTTCCAACGTGACCCACGACCTGGCGCAGGTCCTTTCAGTCTTCATGCAAGCCACCGAGCTGCCAGATGGCACCGCGGCCTTGGCAACTGCCGGCGACAGCCCCGAAGTGCGCGCCCTGGTTGCCGCCGCTCGCGAGGGTGACCGGGAAGCGTTCGGCGCCCTGGTCTCGATCCACGAACGCATCGTCGTCCGAACCGCGGTGGCCGCGCTTGGCTCCCGCGAAGACGCGGAGGATGCCGCCCAGGATGCGTTTGTCATGGCCTGGCGCAAGCTGAGCGGATTCCGCGGGGATTCCACGTTCAAGACGTGGCTGCTCACCATTACCTGGCGCAAGGCGCTCGATCGCCGGCGGACGCGGCGACTGTGGTGGTCGCGGCAGGGTGCGGGCTGGGACCAACCGGCTCCGCTCGAGGACTTTGCCGGCGCCGAGCCATCGCCGGAGCACATCACACTGGCGCGCGATCTGGCCGACCGCGCACGCGGCGAGATCGCGCGGTTGTCTCCGAAGCTGCGGGATGCCCTGCTGCTCGCGGTCACCGGTGAGCATCGGTATGACGAGATCGCCGTGCTGCTCGGCATTCCCATCGGCACCGTGAAGTGGCGCGTAACCGAAGCCCGCAAGCAACTGAACGCGCGGCTGGAGCGATAGGACATGGCCATGACACGCGCGCCGTTCTTTGCCGACGACATCAGCGCCGCGATCAACACCGCGGCGCGACGCATGACGTCCGCGGCGCCGTCCGGGAACCTGCGCGCGCGCGTCATGACGCACATCACTCGATTGGACAATCGGGCGCGGCGACGTCGCTGGGGCTGGCGGCTCGCGATCGCAGGCGGCGCGATCGGCGCCGCGGCGCTGACGACCGCAGTCCCGTGCAAGCCGCCAGAGGCGACGCCGGCGCCGACAACATCGGCGTCCATCGCTGTCGGCGCGAGCGCCGAGACCACGCCCACGTTCTGGGTGGCGCCGCCGTCGCACGTCACAGTGGTCACGATCATTGGGGTTCCCGGTCGCGCGACGGTCCTGGCATCCTCGGCCGGTGAAATCGGCTGGGAGGCACGAGCCGTACCGCGGCTGCACGCACCTGATGCCCTGGAGATCGATCGGATCGACCAGTCGTCACTGAATATCGAACCCATCGACATCGCGCCGCTGGTCGTGCCACCTCTTCCGGCCGACGGTGCCGGATCTCGATAGCGATTTTCACAACAAGGAGCGTTATGCGTCAGATCACGTCTCTCTTCATCGTCAGTCTGCTCGTCGCAGCCCCATCCATCGCTGGCCAGAGCGGCACGCCGCCGGCCACTCAGCACGAGCAGAAGCTGACGCAGACTGGACCGCTCAGGATCGGAGGCCAAGTGAAAGCGCCGGAGCGTCTGAAATACGTCGCCCCCGCGTATCCTGCCGCCGCCTTGGAAGCGCGTGTATCGGGCACCGTGATCATCGAAGCGACGATCGGCACGGACGGCTCGGTGACCGAAGCGCACGTCATTCGCTCGATCGCCCTGCTCGACCAGGCGGCGCTCGACGCGGTCAGGCAGTGGAAGTACACGCCGACGACACTCAACGGCGTGCCGGTCCCGGTCATCATGACCGTCACCGTGAACTTCACGCCGCAGAATGGCGCGCCGCGAGCCGTTTCTCCGATCTCTCCGACGCCGCAGGCCACCGAAGCGCCAACTGCTCGCCCGCCGATCGATCCGCGCATCGACCAGAGCGACGTGAACATCAAGCTGACGATCAAGATCACCGACAGCGGCAGCGGTGGAACGCAAATCAAGACTGTAAGCCTTATCATGGCCAACAGGGGCAACGGCCGCGTGCGTTCCGTGGGCGACACGTTGGCCAAGGACATCGTGGTCGCTGGTGGAACGGCGACTACGGGAAGTTATCGAAGTCGCAGCAGCGAACTGAACGTCGATGCCGGCGCCACGCTGTTCAGGAGCGGCGTCATCAGCACGAACCTCACGATCAGCTACCAACCGGAATGGACGGAAGAAGCGACGAAGATGACGGGCGTGACTCAGTCAGTCTCGCTGTTCTTGAAAGACGGCGTGCCGACGGTCATCACGCAGGCAGCCGATCCCACCAAGGGCTCGCGGTCGGTATCGATTGAAGTGACAGCGTCTGTGTTGAAGTAACTACTCAGACAATCCCACAGCACTCAGCGCCTGGAGCGCCGCTGTCGCGGCGTTCTGGGCGCCGGCATCGAGCAGCGCAGACAGGCGCACGGCATCCTTCAGATTCGACAGCACGATCTCCACGCGGCCCGCGCGTTCCGCCTGCCCCACTTCCCGCAACTGGCCCTGCAGGTGCTCGAGCGCGATCCGCGCCGTTTCGAAGTGCTTGCTGGCGTCGCCAAAGTTGTTGAGGAAGAGCGACACGCGGCCGTTCAGCATGGCCGCCCGCGCCGATTCGTAGTCGGCTCGTTGCTCGAACCGGCGGCGTTCCTGGTCGACGCCGGACTTCCCCGACGCGCCCCAGACCCAGCCCACGCCAAGCGCCACGAACACGGCCAGGACGATGCTACCCACAACCTTCGGAGTCATTGGATGATTTGAGAAACCTGGAACCCGGAACCAGGGACGACGGGTGCGGTGTTCAGTTCAGTTGTTGCGGTTCGGTCCATGCGGAAAGTTTCGTAACGGCATCAAATTTCTTCAGCAGTTCCCCGATGATCTGGCAGGCGTCCTCGCGCTGGCAAAGGCACTCCACCTGCTCCAGGATGCGCATCAGCGCCTGCTCAGCCTGGTTGATCGCCACATCCGAGAAATACTCCCGCTGTTGTTCCAGGCATTGATGATGCTTGAGAATTTCCTGGCGGAAGAAGTCGGCGAGACATTCGCAGGGCGTTCCCACGGGGATGTGGGTTCCGGCCACTTTCGAGAAACTCGCGAGTCGATTCGAACCGGACATGAACGCTGAGCAACTTCAGTCTAGGCACATGACAACCGTGTGTCAACGTCGAGCGTCAAAATAGGCCCGCCGATTCGTATTACCGACCAAACGTTCGATCATTCCGGCCCAAGAGCCCGTTTGAGCAGCTCGTTGATGACCTTGGGGTTGGCCTTTCCCTTCATCGACTTCATCGCCTGCCCGACCAGGAACCCAAACGCATTCGTCTTGCCCGCCCGATACTGGGCGACGGCATCAGGATTCTCGGCCAGCACCTGGGCGACGGCAGATCGCAGCGCGCCGGTGTCGCCGACCTGGGCCAACCCTTGGGCGTCAACGATCGCGCCGGCCCGCCTCCCGGTCGTCCACATCGTGCTCAGCACTTCCTTGGCCACCGTGCTGCTGATCACCTCGCGGTCGGTCAGCCCGGCCAGTTCGGCCAGCGCATCGGGCGGCACCGGCACCGCCGTCATATCCTCGGCGCCGGCGTCTTTCAGGAGCCGGCGAAGCTCTCCCAGTATCCAGTTGCTGGCCGACTTGGCCGACGCGCCGGCCTTCACCGTTTCTTCAAAGTAGTCCGCGCCGCCGGCGATCAACTGCACAAGGAGATTGGCGTCGTACGCGCTCAGCCCGTACGCCGACATGAAACGCGCCTGCCGCGCGTCGGGCAGTTCCGGCATCGCCGCGCGCGCCGCGTCCACCCACGCCTGACTGACGACGAGAGGCGGAAGATCAGGCTCCGGGAAGTAACGATAGTCGTGCGCGTCCTCTTTGCCGCGCATCGACTCGGTGCGGCCCGTCGCATTGTCAAACAGGCGCGTCTCCTGCTGGATCACGCCGCCGGCCTCGAGCACCTCGATCTGGCGGGTGACCTCAAATGCGATGGCCTGCTCGAGATACTTGAAGGAGTTGACGTTCTTGACCTCGGTGCGCGTGCCGAACGGCGCGTCGGGCCCCCGACGAACCGACACGTTCGCGTCGCAGCGCAGGCTCCCCTCCTCCATGTTGCCGTCGTTGACGCCGATCGCGACCAGGACCTCCCGCATCCGGCTGAAGTAGTCCGCCGCGTCGGCCGCCGACCGCAGATCGGGCTCGCTCACGATCTCAATGAGCGGCGTGCCGCTGCGGTTGAGATCAATCCGTGTATGCCGGTCGGCATCCGGAAAGCCGTGATGCAGCGACTTGCCGGCGTCTTCTTCCATGTGTATCCGCGTAATGCCGATCACCGCGCCGCTCGCCAGCCGCATCCGCCCGCCGGTCGCCAGGGGCTGCTCGTACTGCGAGATTTGATATCCCTTCGGGAGGTCCGGGTAGAAGTAGTTCTTTCGCGCGAAGATCGAGGTCTCATGCACGGTGCAGTCAAGCGCCACGGCCGCGCGAATCGCCAGGTCGACGGCGTGCCGATTCAGCACCGGCAACGCACCCGGCAGGCCAAGGCACACCGGACACACTTGGGCGTTGGGCTGCGCGCCGAAGTCGGTGCGGCACCCGCAGAAGATCTTGGTGAGCGTCTTCAGCTGCGCATGAATCTCCAGGCCAATCACCGGAACGTAAGGCATGCGGACCTTTGGACTTCCAACCTGTCAGGCGTTGTCTACTTCGGACCGGCGGCTTTCACGGCCGGTGATGCCGTCTTCTCGAACTTCTTGAAATTCTCCTTGAACATTTCGGCCAGCTTCTTCGCCTGCGCGTCATAAGCGGCCGGGTCTTTCCACGTGTTCTTGGGGTTCAGCACTTCGGACGGCACGTGCGGGCAGCTCGTGGGCACCGACAGGTTAAAGATCGGGTCCACTTCGTAACCGACGCCATCAAGGGCGCCGGTCAGGGCCGCCGTGATCATCGCGCGCGTGTACGCGATCTTCATGCGCGAGCCGACGCCGTACGGACCACCGGTCCAGCCGGTGTTCACCAACCACACCTTCGCGTTGTGCCTGGCAATGCGATCGCCCAGCAGTTTCGCGTAGACGTTCGGGTCCCACACCATGAACGGCGCGCCGAAGCACGTGCTGAAGTTGGGCTGCGGTTCCTTGATGCCGCGCTCGGTGCCGGCCACCTTGGCGGTGTAGCCCGAGAGGAAATGGTACTGCGCCGCATCCGGCGAGAGCATTGAGATCGGCGGCAGCACGCCGAACGCATCGGCCGTCAGCATCACGACGTTCTTCGGATGCCCACCCTGCCCGCTCGGCACCGAGTTGTCGATGAAACTCAGCGGATACGAGCAGCGGGTATTCTCCGTTCGAGACGCATCGTCGAAGTCCACCACGCGCGTCGCCGGGTCCATGGCCACGTTTTCAAGCACCGTGCCGAAGCGTTGCGTCGTCGCGTAGATCTGCGGTTCGGCTTCCTTCGACAGCTTGATCGTCTTCGCGTAGCAGCCGCCTTCGAAGTTGAAGACGCCATGCTTGCTCCAGCCGTGCTCGTCGTCGCCGATCAAGCCACGCTGCGGATCGCTCGACAGCGTCGTCTTGCCCGTGCCGGACAGGCCGAAGAAGAGCGCCGTGTCGCCCGCTTCGCCGATATTCGCCGAACAGTGCATCGGCATCGTGTCGCTTAGCGGCAGCAGGTAGTTCATGACGGTGAAGATGGATTTCTTGATCTCGCCGGCGTACTCGGTGCCGCCCACGAGGACCAGTTTCTTGTCAAAGCTGAGAATGATGAAGGTCTCGGACAGGGTGCCGTCGATCGCCGGATCCGCCTTGAAGCTCGGGATGTCGACAACAGTGAACTGCGGCTCATGCGCCAGCTGCTTCGCCGTGTCGTTCTCCGGAATGAACATGTTGCGCACGAACATGCTGTGCCAGGCCATTTCCGTGACGATTCGCACGGGCAGGCGGTACGCCGGGTCCGCCCCCGCGTAGGCGTCGAGCACGAACAGTTCCTTGTCGGCCGCGTAGGCCATCATCCGCTTCTGCAGCGCATCGAACTTGGCGGGCTCGAACGGCTTGTTGACCTTGCCCCAGTCGATGTTCTTTTCGCTGGACGCTTCTTTCACCACAAACTTGTCGTTGGGCGACCGGCCGGTGTACTTGCCCGTGCTGCAGACGAACGCGCCGTCCTTCGACAGCGTGCCTTCGCCGCGGCGGATCGCGTGTTCGTACAGCGCCGCGATGCCAAGATTCCAGTGCACATTCCCCGCCCGCGTCATCCCTGCTGCGTCGAGTCCAATCTTCCGATCACCCTGCGGCATGTCTTCTCCTTAGCCCCCAAGCTAAACGGTTCATCTTAGTTTGCCCGGCGAAGGCGCCGCAAGGGTGGCGGCCCACAGACTCGGCAGATCGAACGGCGGTGCCAGATTTCCGGCAGCCGTGTCGCGCAAGAATTTGGCCGCATCATCGGACACGATCGGCGCGTCCACCGCCAGCATGCGCATCCGCGCGGTCACACCCGCCCAGACTTCCCGCCAGCGCTCCGCATCCGGCTCGACGAGGGCCGGATCGAGCAGCAGGAGATCCGCGTCGCCGCCCGACACCTGCTCGATCGCCTCTCGCATGTTGGCCGCGCACCGCACGGAGTACCCCCACCCCGCCAGCACGGCGACGAAGAAGTCGCGGCTCACGGTGTCGGCATGCGCGACGATAGCCGCCTGTCGTGTCCGGCCGGGCGCTTCCGAGAACCGCGCGGGCAGGCGCACAAAGAACGTGGTGCGCGCGCCTGTGCTCTCCACCCAGATCTGGCCACCGTGATCCCGCACGATGCCGTAGACAATGCTGAGGCCCAGTCCCGTGCCCTCGCCGACGCCCCGCGTCGTGAAGAACGGATCGAACACGCGCGGCAGATTCTCCGGCTCGATGCCGTGACCGTTGTCGGTGACGGCGAGCAGGACGGAACTCGAGGCGGCCTCGGCCTCGGCCGTGATCTCGAGCGTCGGGTCCGGCAGATCCTTCATCGCCTGCTCCGCGTTCAGAATCAGATTCAGGAGCGCCTGTTGGATCTGGCCGTCATCGACGTACACCGGTGGCAGCTCGCCGGCGAGCCGCAGGTCGACGCGCAGCTGGCGCACCTGATGGTCGTACGTGCGCAGCGCGATCACGCGGCGGCAGAGCTCCGCGATGTCGGTGCGGGTCCGCTCCGACGTCTGCCGGCGCGCGAACGTCAACAAGTTGCGGACGATGCGCGCGGCGCGATCAGATTCGGACAGCACACGGGCGATGTCATCCAGCATGCCCTCGGCCGCGACCGACAGCTCCGGGCGCTGTCCGATCGCCTCCTGCACAAGCTGGGCGTAGCCAATAATGCTGGTCAGCGGGTTGTTCAGCTCATGCGCCACGCCGGCCACCAACTGGCCGATCGCCGACAGCTTCTCGCTCTGGACGAGCTGCGCCTGCGTCGTCTGCAGGCGATCGACCGTGACCTTCAACTGGGCGTTGGTCGTCGTCAGTTCGGCGCTGAGGTCGCGCAGCCGGCGCGCCTGCTGCCGCTCTTCGGTCACTTCCTTCGCAAACAGCACGACCGCGGTCGCGCCAGGCACCGGCAATGTCGTCACGGCAAAGATGCGCGAATCGGCCGTCACCACTTCCTGTTCGTGCTTCTGCCCGTCGGCCAGCGCGCGGCCCACCAGACAGTCCGCACCCTCGCTGCCGCACAAGCCCGTGTCGCGGCAGATGCGGCCCTGGGTCTCGGTAATGCGCCAGCCGTGCAATGCCGCCATTGCCGCGTTGGTGCGCATCGTCCGGCGGTCCCCGTCGAACACCGCAATAGGATCGCTGATCGCGTCGAAGGTGCGCTCCCACTCGACCTTGGCGCGGTGGACGCGCTGGTAGAGCTGCGCGTTGGCCACCGCCACACCAAACTGGCGCCCGATGGTCACGATGATCCGTTCATCGTCTTCGCTGAAGGCTTCGCGATCGGTTGACACGAGCGTGATCACGCCCAGAAGCTGATCGCCGGCGGTGATCGGCGCGGAGATCGTGCTCGTCCAGTCGTCGGCCGGCGGCACGTGGGCGTCGTACTGGGCGCGGTTCGTCGCGTCAATGCGCAGGGGCCGGCCCGTTTCGAACACATGGTCGCTCGGCATCCGGCCGAGCGCATGCTGGTAGGCGTCTTCGAGGCGGCCCAGGTCCACGCCGAACGTGGCGCAGATGGCCGGCTTGCCGCCGGAAATCGGGGTCAGGCGAACCAGGGCCCATCGGCACTCAAACGCGACGGCGACGCGCTCCAGCGCCCGTTGCAGCACGGCCTCGACGTCGAGTGACGACGCCACGATTTCGGCGATTTCATTCAGCAACGCGAGTTCCCACGTCAGGCGCCGGCGCTCCAATGCGTCGCGCCGACGTTGCATCGCGCGCTCCACCGTCGCGAACACATGCGCGGGATCGAGCGGCTTGGGCAGGAACGCAAACACGTCCTGCGCAAAGCTGTCGAGCGCGCTCGACAGCCGGCGGTCCGCGGAAATGACGATCGTCTCGACGGCGGCATCCCGCGCCCGGAGGCGCTTGATCAGATCCAGACCGGACGCCGACCCGAGCCGGAGGTCGATCACGGCCACGCCGAAGGGCCGGGCCGCCAGCGCAGCGTCCGCCTCGTCCGGCGTGCGCACGCCGACAATCCGCAGCCCTCGCGCCTCGCCCACGTGGGTCAACAGGCCCAGCACGAACGGATCGTCGTCGACAATGAGTATGGGTTCCGTCATTCGCATGTGGCCGCGCCCGAAAAACATAAGCCTACGACGAATTGCGGCCGATAACGTGACCGTGCCTCACTTAAACGCCAAGTCGGCCTCTATCGTCCTGCTGGCGTCGCTGGCCGCGGCCGCCGCCGGATGCGGAAGCGCCGGGCCGGCCGCGCCGCGCGTCGGACCGGCCGCGCCATTGCCGCAGGCCCCGCGCGAACTGCGGGTGCGCGTGGGCGGACGCATCGTCTCGGTCGCCTTTGAAGACTACGTGGCCGGCACGGCGCTCACGGAAGTGACCCCCGTCGGGGAGTCGCCACGCGTGGTGGCGCGCGTCTATGACGTGCAGGCGATCGTGGCGCGCACCTACGCGCTCGCGCATCTCGGACGCCATCGCGCCGAAGGGTTCGACGTGTGTGATTCGACGCACTGCCAGCTGTACGACCCGTCGCGCCTCGGCACTTCACGGTTCGCCGCAGACGTGCGTCACGCGATCGAGCGCACCGCCGGTCAGGTGCTGTTCTACGGCGGGCGGCCCATTGACGCGCTGTTTTCGGCCGACTGCGGCGGTCACACGGCATCGCCCGCGCAAGTGTGGGGCACGGCGCCACTGCCCTATCTGCCCTCCGAACCGGATCGCGCGCCGGCCCTGACACACCGCTCATGGACCCTCACCCTCACGCGCGGGCAACTGCAAACCGCACTCAACGCCGACCCGAGATCGGCGATCGGACGCTCGCTCAAGTCCGTCAAGACAGGCCCGATTGACGGCAGCGGCCGGGTTTCGACGGTGATGATCACCGGTGACCGGCGCGTGGATCTCCGAGGCGATGAGTTCCGAACCGTGGTCAACCAACTCCTGGGCCCCCGAGGCATCCAGAGCACGCGCTTCACGATCCGCCCGACGCGAACCGGGTATCTGCTGAACGGGACGGGATTCGGTCATGGCGTGGGCCTCTGCCAGTTGGGCACGCTCGCCCGCGCCCGCCGCGACATGTCGACTGACCGCATCCTGGCCTTCTACTTCCCGGGGGCCTCGCTCGGGACGCTGGATGGTAGAATTCCGTAAACGCGTCCAGACCGTGGACGTATCCAATGGCAGAGGCCAGTCCCACGCCGCTTACGACGCGAGAAGCCGACGCCTGCGTGGCGATCGACGTCAAGGCGCATCAGGCGGCCGGACGGTTGGACGCCGCGCGCGAACGATTTACGGAGTTGGTGGATCGCCACCAGCGCCGCGCGATTCGCATTGCGTTTCATTACTTGCGCGAGGCGGCCGACGCTGACGAGGCCGTGCAGGACGCGTTTGTGAAGTCCTACCTGCACCTCGGCACGTTCCGGGAGGATCTGCCCTTCGAAGTGTGGTTCACGCGCATCCTTATTAATGGATGCCTGGACCGGCTGAAAGCGCGGCGGCGGCGAGAGCGGTGGATCGCGCCCCCACCGGTCGACACCATGGGCGTGGAGCGCGATCCGGCCGAGTATCTGCCGTCGCGCGGTCCCAGCCCGGAAGAGCTGGTGCTGCTCGGCGAGCGCCGGGAGCAATTGTCCGTGGCCCTCGGGAAGTTGCCCGAGCGCCAGCGGTTGATATTCACGCTGAGCCATTTCGATGGCCAGACGTCGAGGGAAGTGAGCGCCATGACGGGGCTCAACGAATCGACCGTGCGCGTGCACTTGTTCCGGGCCATCCGGCGGCTGCGGTCGCTGCTGGCGCCGGGTGCGTCACATGTCAAGTCAAGGGGAAGCCGCCGTGCGCATCGCTGACACTCTTCTTCGTCGAGGGCATCTGTCCGAAGACGCCCTGGTCGCCGCCTGGTATTCCGGCGTCTGCCCGGCCCATCTGGACACGTGCGATCTGTGCACCGAGCGGGCACTCGATGTGAGCCGCTGGCTGGAGCAAACGCGCGAGCTCGGCATGGCCGAGGCCGACGCCGCCTTTCCGGCCGAGCGCCTCGCCGCTCAGCAGGCGCAGATCCTCCGCCGGTTGGAGCAACTCGATCGTCCCTCGAAGCTGCTCTCATTCCCACGGGTGGCTGCGGCCACGGCAGGACACCACGATTTCGCGAGCCGCGAGCATCGTCATTTTGCCGGCTGGATCCTGGCGGCCGCGGCGGCCGGCCTCATCCTCGGCGTCATCGGAGGACGATTGAGCACGTGGCAACCGACGGCACCGGCCGTGCACACCTCGGCCGCGGCGACGGCGCCAAGAACCCCGAAAGCCCCGGACACGCTGCGCTCATTGGATCAGGGCGCGGATCTCCTGCTCGAGTCGGATCCGGGCCAGCCGCAGATCCGCTCACTCAGCGCCATTGACAGGATGACGCCTCAGGGGACGGTCGTGCGCGCCTCCAATCGGCGCCGTTAGAGTGTCGTCATCGATCTTCCGCAAAGGCCTCAACATGAAGGAGGCCGTCGCGGCCGAACTTGCCGCCTCCTACGACAGCGCCATCGTCGATGAAATCCGCGCCGCGGGATTCGTGCAGCGGAGCGGCCGCCTCACCCTCCACCTCGCCCGCGAATTCGGGTTCTGTTACGGCGTGGATCGCGCCGTCGACTACGCATACCAGACGCGCAAGCGCTTCCCCGATCGCCGCGTGTGCCTGACGGGCGAGATCATTCACAATCCCCACGTCAACGACCGGCTGCGCGCCCAGGGCATCGAAATCCTGACCGACCCGGGCGCCGATGCCTCAACCCTCGGTCCGAATGACGTCGTCATCTTGCCGGCGTTCGGCGTGTCGATCAGCGAGCTGGCCGCCCTCGAAGCCCGGGGGTGCACCCTGGTCGATACCACCTGCGGGTCGGTGCTGAACGTCTGGAAGAACGTGCGCCGCTACGCGCAGGAGGGGTTCACGTCGGTCATCCACGGCAAGGTCAAGCACGAGGAAACCCGGGCCACGGCCTCGCAGGCCACGCAGTTCCCCGGAGGCCACTTTCTGGTCGTGCTCGACGAGACCGAAGCCCGGATCGCCTGCGACTACATTCGCCATGGCGGCGACCGAGCCGCGTTCCTCGCGCGGTTCGCCGGGGCGATTTCGCCGGGTTTCGACCCCGACCTGCACCTCGACCGGATCGGCTGCGCCAACCAGACCACGATGCTGATGGCCGAGTCACTCGCGATTGGCGAGCTGTTTCGCGCCGCGATGCGCGACCGGCATGGAGACGCCCGCCTGGCCGACCGCTTCCGAACTTTCGATACCATTTGCAGCGCCACGCAGGAACGTCAGGATGCGGTGCTGACAATGCTGGCCGAGGAGCCGCTGCAGCTGATGGTCGTCATCGGCGGCTACAACAGCAGCAATACCTGCAATCTGGCCAGGATCTGCTCCGAAAAGGTGCGGACGTTCCACATCGCAGACCCCAGTTGCCTGGTGTCGGCTGTTGAGATTCGGCATCGGCCGATCGGCCAGCCGTCCACGGCCCCAGCCCGCGAGGCCGTCACGCGTGGCTGGCTGCCTGCCGGCGCCATCGTCGTGGGCCTCACGGCGGGCGCCTCGACGCCGAACAACCTCGTGGGCCAGGCCATTCGCCGCCTTCAGGAATTGGCCAGGGAGTAAACACCAGCTTGCACCTGATCGTAAGTCAGGTGTGATCGCCGGAAAATCTATGACTATCAAGACATTGGGGGTCGGAGCCGCCCTCGCCCTCCTGGTGGGAACCACCAACAACGCCCTGGTGGCGCAGGCCTCGGTGCCCGCCACCGAGGCCGGAGTTCAAGCCGCCCCGCCCGCGCAAGCCAGGCCGGGAAACCCGCAGCGCCCCGCCGACCGCAAGCCCTGGTGGAACGATGAGGCCATCAGGAAGGAGCTGGGCCTCACGGACGACCAGACGAAGGCCCTGGACCAGATCTACACCTCCGCCAAGGACGAGTTGGCCGGTTATTGGGACGCCCGGGCGCGCGAAGAGAAAGAGCTGGACCGGCTGATTGCGGAATCCAAGGTGGAGCAATGGGTGATCGCCCGCCAGATCGACAAGGTGGAAACGCAGCGGTCGAACTGGAACAAGCTCCGGATCATGACGCTGTATCGGATGCACCGCCTGCTGACGCCGGAACAGCGCGCCAAGCTCGAACAGATCCGGAACCGGGACCACAAAGATCCGCGGGCGCGTCCCTAACGTAAACTCATGGGTCGGCGTTCGGCCGATAGCTCAGACGGAGTGACACTGCAGATGACTCAACAGAACAGGACTCTTAAGGTGTGGGCGCTCATGGTGGCCATGACCGGCATGGCCGCGATTGCCAGTGCGCAGACGCCGGTCGGGCCTGCGGCCCGCGCGCCGCAGGCGGCGCCGGATCGCTACGTGGTCGGCCAAGCCAAGCCGCCGGATGTGCCGGGACAGGTGTTGATGAACCTGACGCTCGATGACGCGATTCAGCGGGCGCTCGACCGCAACATCGATCTGAAGGTGCAGCGCTATAACCCTCAGTTGACCGACTACTCGATCCGGCAGACGCGGGCCGCGTACATGCCCACGCTCAGCGAGACGACACAGTTCAACAACGCGACGTCGCTCGCGAACTCCACCGCCGACGGGTCGAGCCTGTACTTCTCGTCGAAGACGCTGTCGGGCAACACGAGCCTCTCGCAGGCGACGCCGTTCCACGGGCTCGGCTACACGGCCTCCTTCAGCACGAACCGCAGCACGACCACGCAGACCAACACCGTGCGCCCGCTCGGCTACACGACGACGATGAGCTTCCAGGCGACGCAGCCGCTCCTGCGCAACTTCAAGACCGACAGCACGCGCACGACGCTGCTGACGCAGCAGATCACGCGCGACATCAACGACATCCAGCTGAAGACGTCGATCGCCAACACCATCGCGGCCGTTCGTAACGCCTACTGGGATCTGCGGTCCGCGATCGAGAACATCGAAATCCAGCGCCGCGCGCTGGCCCTGGCCACGACCCTGGTCGAACAGAACCGGACCAAGGTCGAGATCGGCACGATGGCGCAGATCGACGTCATCACCGCCGAGTCGCAGCAGGCCAACGCCGAACTGAGCCTGGTGAACGCGGAGTCAACCTGGCGCACCGCCGAAATGAACTTCAAGAAGCTGATCGCCGGCGGCACGGACGATGACATCTTCAAGGCGACCGTCAACCCCACGGATCTGCCCTCCGTGGCGCAGACCAACGTCGACATCGACGCGGCGGTCAAGACGGCGCTGGATCAGCGAACGGACCTGGTGCAGGCCCGGAAGACGCTCGAATCCAACGCGCTGAACATCGAGCTGCTGAAGAACCAGGTTCTGCCGGATCTCGGCCTCACGGGGACGTATCGAATCCAGGGCGCCGCGGGCCAGCAGAAGGTCGCCGGCCTGCTGACGACGACCGGCTACTTCGACTCGGTCACCGGCGCGTACCATCAGCCGACCTGGACCGTGCAGATGAACTTCACGTACCCGATCGGCCAAGTGGCCGCGCGGGCCAACCTGGCGCGCACGCGGCTGTCGCTTGAACAGTCGAAGACGCAGCTCAAGTCCACGGAACTGACGGTCACCACCGATGTCACCAACGCCGGACTGTCGGTCCAGAACGCGTACAAGAGCCTGGCGGCCTCGCAGAAAGCGCGGGAACTGGCCGAGCGGCAGGCCGAGGCGGAGCAGACCAAGTTCGATGTCGGGATGTCGACGAACTTCACGGTGGTTCAGCAGCAGCAGGCGCTCACCACGGCGCGACTGGCGGAACTGCGTGCGATCCTGACGTACGTCAAAGCGCTCATCGAATTCGAGCGCGTGCAGAACGTCGGACGGTAAATGAAGAGAACCGTCGTCGCGGTCCTGGTGCTGGCGGCTGCGGCCGCCGGCACGTATTTCTATCTGAAGACGGGCGCCGGTTCCGGCGCTGCGACGACGACCACGATCGCCAGGAGCGGCGCGGCCGCGCCGGCGACGGGCGGCCGAGGCGCCGCGCCGATGACGGTCGACACCGCACAGGCGTCCCGCCAGGAAATCATCGACTACGTCACCGTGGTGGGCAATCTGATCGGCGAGGTCACTGTTGACGTCGCGCCCCGCGTGAACGGCCGCATTGAAGTGATTCACGTACGGCTCGGTGACCGCGTGACCAAGGGCCAGCTCATCGCGAAGATGGAAAATACCGACATCAAGGAGCAGGTCAAGCAGGCCGAGGCCAGTTTCGAGCTCGCCCGGGCCACCGCCCGCCAGCGCGAGTTCGACATGAAAGCCGCGCAGACCACCTGGGAGCGCCAGAAGAATCTGTACGACAGGCAGCTGCAGACCAAACAGACGCTGGAAGACGCCGAGGCGCGCTACAACGCTTCCGTGGCGCAGGTGGATGTGGCGAAAGCGTCGATGATGCAGGCGCAGGCGCGCATCGATGAGCTGAAGGTGACGCTCGCCAACACGTCCATCCTGTCTCCCGTCGACGGCTTCGTGGGCAAGCGCAATCTGGATCCGGGCGCGTTTGCCGGCGCCAACACCGCCGTGGTCTCCGTCGTCGACATCAGCAGTGTTCGGCTGGTGGCCAATCTCGTGGAGAAGGACTTCCGGCGCGTGCAGGCGGGCGTCGAGGCGCAGGTCGAGGTGGATGCGTTCCCCGGCGAAACGTTCAGCGGCAAGGTCAGCCGCGTGGCGCCGGTGTTCGATGCCGCCACGCGAACCGCGACCATGGAAATTGAGGTGCCCAACCCGGGCTACCGCTTGAAGCCCGGCATGTACGCGCGGGTACAGCTGACCGTGGACCGGCGGCCCGACGCGCTGACGGTGCCGCGCGGCGCCGTGGTGGACAGGGACGGCCAGCGCGGCGTGTTTCTGATCGACGACGGGAACCTCGCGCGCTTCACGCCGATTCGTACCGGGCTGCAGGACGCGATCCGCGTGGAGGTGCTCGAAGGCCTGAACGACGGCCAGCGCGTGATCACGACCGGGGCCATGGCGCTGCGTTCGGGCGACCGCGTGCAGTTGGTGGGCGGGCGCCGTGGCGGCGGCGCGGGCGGAAGCGGCGCCGGCCGGCCGGTGCCGCCGGACGGCAGAAAGTAAGCGTCCAGCTGTCGTGACCAGGACCCCCTCATGAGCATCCCGCGCCTCGCCATCCACCGTCCGGTCACGATGTTCATGATCTCGGCGGTCGTCGTGCTGCTTGGGAGCATCTCACTGTCGCGGCTGCCCGTCGACCTCATGCCGGACGTCACCTACCCGAGCATCACCGTGCGCGTCGGGTACGCCGGCGTGGGGCCGCAGGAAATTGAACAGCTCATCGTGCGCCCGCTCGAGCAGAGTCTCGCGGCCGTCCCGGGACTCGATCAGCTCAATTCAACGGCCGCGGAGGGTTCGGGTACGGTGCGCCTGAATTTTGCGTGGGGCGTGGACCTCAACGACGCCGCCGACGAAGTGCGCACGCGCATGGATCGCGTGCGCGGCCGGCTGCCGCTCGAAGCGGACCCGCCCAGCATCTTCAAGTACGACGCGTCGGCGCAGCCGATCATGACGGTGGGCGTGGAGGGCGACTATGACCGTGTCGCGCTGCGAGAACTCGCGGAGAACGATCTGGCCCGCCGCCTCGAGAAAGTGGAGGGCGTGGCGGCCGTCACGGTCGACGGCGGGCTGCGCCGGCAGGTCCGCGTGGAGCTGTCGAAGGAAAAGATCACGGCGCTCGACCTGTCGGTGGATCGGATCGTCAACATCATCCGGTCGGAAAACCAGAACGTGCCGCTCGGCGAAATCATCGAGGGCGACACGAATTTCCTGCTGCGCAGCCAGGGCGAGTTTCAGAACATCGATCAGATCCGCGATCTCGTCGTCCTGACCAAGGCGGGCGTGCCGATCTATCTGCGCGACATCGCGGACGTGAAGGACGCGACCGAAGACCTGCGGTCATTCCTGCGCATCAACGGCAAGCCGGGCGTGCGCATGCGCGTCAGCAAGCAGTCGGGCAAGAACACGGTGGCGATCGCCGAGGGCGTGCGCCGGGAAGTGGAGCGCACCAACCGCGAGGTGCCGAGCGTGCACCTCACGCTGATCGACGACACGTCGGTGTACATCCATCGTTCGATCGCGGCCGTGCAGGAGGCCGCGTGGTTCGGCGGCCTGCTCGTCGTGCTCATCATCTTCATCTTCCTGCGCAACATCCGGTCCACGCTGATCATCTGCACGTCGATTCCCATTTCCGTCATCGGCACGTTCGCCCTGCTCTACTTCGCCGGCTTCACGCTGAACACGATGACCTTCGGCGGGCTGGCGCTCGGCATCGGCATGATCGTGGATGCCTCGATCGTCGTGCTGGAAAACACCTTCCGCCACATGGAGCATGGCAAGACGCGGATGCAGGCCGCCATCGACGGATCGGAAGAAGTCTGGTCGGCCATCCTGGCGTCAACGCTGACGCACATCGCGGTCTTCGTGCCGCTGCTGTTCCTGAGCGGCGTATCGAGCATCATCTTCGTGCAGCTGTCGGTCGTCGTCATGTTCTCGCTGTCGATGTCGCTGTTCGTCGCGGTGACGGTCGTGCCGGTTCTCTGCTCGCGCCTGCTGAAACTGCCGCCGCCCGTCGAGGCGCGGACGGGGCTCTTCGGCCGTCTGTTTACGATCACGGAACGCGGCTTCGACGCCATGGACGACGGGTATCGCCGCTTGATCAGCCTGGCGCTCCGGCATCGGCCGACCGTCATCGGCGGCGCCGCGCTGCTGACGACGATCGCGTTCCTCCTGCTCCCCACGATTCCTTCCGAGCTCGTCCCGCAAACCGATGAGGGCGAGGTGACCGTCAGCGCCCGCCTGCCTGTCGGCACACGCGTCGAGCGCACGGAGGAGATGACACGGCGGCTCGAGGACATGGTCCGCGCCAACACGCCAGAGGTCACGACGATCATCGCGTCCGGCGGCGCCGGCGGGATGGGCGGCTCGGGCTCGTCCGGCAACCTGCAGATCAAGCTCGTGCCCCGCACCGAGCGCGCCCGCAGCAATGACCAGATCGCCACCGACCTGCGCCGACAGCTGGTCGGCCTCGCCGGCGCGGTCATCACGACGCGGACGTCCGGCGGCAACCAGCAGATCAACCGCTTGCTCGGCGGCGGGAATAGCGACAGCCGTTTGGCGGTCGAAGTACGTGGTGAGGATTTGACCGAAGCCAAGCGAATTTCGCAGGACGTGCTGGCGGTGCTGAAGCAGACGCCGGGTATCGCCAACCCACAGCTGGGCCGCGAAGAGGGCCGACCCGAACTGGCGATTCGCGTCGACCGCCCCAAGGCGGCGCTGCTGGGGATGTCGGTGTCCACGGTGGCCAACACCATTCGGACAAACATCGGCGGCACCACGGCGGCGCAGTTCCGCGAAAAGGGCCGCGAGTACCCCATCATCGTGCGCCTGCGGGCCGAGGATCGCGACACGCTGGACTCGGTCAACGACGTGCTCGTATCGACCCCGGGCGGCCTGGTGCTGCAGGCCAAGAACCTGCTGGACCTTCGATCGCAGACTGGGCCC
The DNA here is from genome assembly GCA_021824055.1 of Acidobacteriota bacterium. Classification (GTDB taxonomy): domain Bacteria; phylum Acidobacteriota; class Vicinamibacteria; order Vicinamibacterales; family SCN-69-37; genus SCUN01. The sequence goes on along the minus strand of JAKALV010000001.1, from coordinate 3,010 downwards.
ACGCAGATCGAGCGGAAGAATCAGCAGCGTCTGACCCGCGTGAACGCCGAGGTGGAAGCGGGCACGGTGCTCTCCGACGCCGTCAAGAACACGATCGCGCGCCTCCCCCAGGTCTCAGTCCCCGACGGGTTTTCGGTGGGCTTCGGGTCCGAGGTTGAGCAGCAGGGTCAGGCCTTCGCGCAGCTCAAGGTCCTGCTGCTGCTGGGCGTCCTGCTGGTCTACGCGGTCATGGCCTCGCAGTACGAATCGCTCCGGGACCCCTTTATCGTCATGTTTTCGGTGCCCGTCGCCGCCATTGGCGTGGTGGCCGCCCTCAAATTGACGTCAACGTCCTTCAGCCTTCAGGCGTATATCGGCGTGATCATGCTGGCGGGCATTGTGGTCAGCAACGCGATCCTGCTGGTGGACTACACGAACGTCCTCCGGCGGCGGGATGGCTTGGGCGTGCGGGAGGCCGTGGAACTGGCCGGGCGCACCCGGCTGCGCCCGATCCTGATGACCACCCTGTGCACGATCCTGGGCCTGGTCCCGATGTCGCTGGGCATCGGCGAAGGCGCGGAGCTGCAGGCGCCGCTGGCGCGCGTGGTGATCGGCGGACTGGCCGCCTCGACGATGGTGACGCTTGTGCTGGTGCCGAGTGTCTACACGGTTTTTGAAGAAGGCCTCACACACTGGCGCCGTCGTTCGTCGACCAGCAACCCGGAGCGGGCGTAACCCTTATGAAGAAGCTGATTTCGCTCATCGTCGTTCTCGGAATCCTTGGCGCTGGGGGCTGGTGGTACTACAAGTACGGCACGCCCGAAGTGAAGCCGCAGGTCACCGAGTCGGCCATCCAGCGCGGTTCGATCGCCGAGACCGTCAAGGCCACCGGCACGCTCGACGCGCTCCGCACGGTGCAGATCGGCACGCAGGTCTCCGGCGTCGTCCGCGCGCTCAACGTGGACTTCAACTCGATCGTGAAGCAAGGCCAGCTGATCGCGGAGCTCGACCCGCAGATCCTGCAGACGCAGGTCGACGTGCAGGAAGCCAACCTGCAGCGCTCGCAGGTCGATCTGGAACAGCGGAACATCACCTGGGAGAACGACAAGGCCAAGCTGGCTCGTCAGCAGGAGCTCTTCAACAAGAACCTGGTCACAAAGGAACAGCTTGAGGCGGCGCAGCTCGCGGTCAAGATGGACGAGGCGTCGATCAATTCCTCAAAAGCCTCGCTGGTCCAGACCCAGGCCAACCTCAACACGGCCAAGTTGAACCTCGGCTACACGAAGATCTACGCGCCGATCGACGGCGTCATCACGAACCGCGCGGCCGACGTGGGCCAGACCGTCAACGCGACCAACTCCGCGCCCACGCTCTACACCATGGCCACCGACCTGACGACGATGAAGCTGACGGCGAGCATCGACGAGGCGGACGTCAGCCGGGTTCGCCAGGGTCAGCCGGTCACCTTTACGGTGGACGCGTACGGTGGCTCGACATTCCGCGGCAGGGTCAAGCAGGTGCGGCTCAACGCCAAGAACTCTCAGAACGTCGTGACCTACGAAACGGTGATCGACGTGCAGAACAACGATCTCCGGCTGAAACCGGGCATGACGGCGAACCTGACGATCGAGATCCAGCGCGTCGACGACGCGCTGCGGGTGCCGGCGGCGGCGCTGCGGTTCCGCCCGACGGCCGAGATGTTTGAGCTGCTGAAGCAGCCGGTTCCTCCGGAAGCGCAGCCGGGCTTCGGTCGCGGCGGCAACGGCATGGCGGGTGGGCGCAACATGTCCGCGGATGCGGGCCCGACGGTGGCCGCGCGTGCGCCGGGCGCGGCGGCCAGTGCCAGCGAGGGCGGCCGTGGTGGCGCCAATCCGTTCGGTGGCGGCACCGGTGGCGGACGCGGTGGGCGCGGCGGCTTCAACATGACGCCGGAACAGCAGAAGCAGCTTGACGCCATCCGGAACAACCAGAACCTCACGCAGGAAGCGCGACGCGCCGAAATGGCGAAGATCTTCGGCGCAAGCGGCGGCGTGCGCGGTCAAGGCGGCGGACGTCAGTCCAACCAGGGTCCCACAACGGCCATCACGCAGCGCGGCGCCAGCACGATCGACGACCTCCTCCCTCCAGTGGTCCGGCGCGAGACGCCGAACCAGCGCGTGTGGATGTTCGTGAACAACCAGCTGAAGGCGGTCAACGGGCTTCGCACCGGAATCAGCGACGGCCAGTTCACCGAGTTGGTCACGGGGGATCTCAAGGAGGGGGACAAGGTCGTCACGAACTTCATCATTCCGGGCGCCACCACGACCATCGTGCCGCCCCAGCAGGGCAATCCGTTTCAGCAACCGCAGCGGGGCCGTGGTCCGGGCGGCCGCGGCGGACTCTAGTCATGGCGCAACCGGTCATTTCGGTCCGGAACCTGACCAAGGTCTACACCCTTGGGGAGGTCGAAGTGCGCGCCCTCCGCGGGGTGTCGTTTGACGTGCAGCCGGGGGAGTTCGTGAGCGTCACGGGGCCGTCGGGCTCCGGCAAGTCGACGTTCATGCACATCATTGGTTGCCTCGACAAGCCGACAAGCGGCGAGTATTTCCTCGACGGCAAGAACGTGGCGACCGAATCCAAGGACGCGCTCGCGCTCGTGCGCAACCGCAAGATCGGGTTCGTGTTTCAGGGGTTCAATCTTCTGAAGCGCACGACGGCACTCGACAACGTGGAACTGCCGCTGCTGTACAACTCGAACGGCATGAAAGCGGCCGCCCGGCACAAGAAAGCCATCGACGTGCTGGATGCGGTCGGGCTGGGCTCGCGCCATCACCATCTGCCCAACCAGCTCTCGGGCGGCCAGCAGCAGCGAGTGGCCATCGCGCGGGCGCTGATCAACGAACCTTCGATCCTGCTCGCCGACGAGCCGACGGGCAACCTCGACACGCGCACCAGCATCGAGGTCATGGGCATCTTCCAGCGGCTGAACAAGGAACGCGGCATCACGGTCATGGTCATCACGCATGAAATGGACATCGCGGAGTACGGCACG
>JAKALV010000140.1 GCA_021824055.1 Acidobacteriota bacterium | reverse complement strand
CGTCGTCTGCCTCCTCGTCGCGATATTGAGCGGCCTGGCGGTCGGCGTCGAGCGTCAGTGGTCGGGCCATGCGTCGGGGCCGCACGCGCGGCTCGGAGGACTTCGCACCTTCACCATGCTCGGCGCGCTGGCCGGCATATGCGGCTGGCTGTGGCAGTCGGACGGGCGCGCGCTCGCCGTCGTGCTGCTCGCCGGGGCGGTCGCCCTGATCGCGGTCGGCTACGCGAGCGCCAGCCGCCGCGACATTGACGGCACCACGGAAGTGGCCGGCATCGTCGTGCTCGCCGCCGGCGTGCTCGCCGGCATGGGCCTCATCACCGTCGCGATGGGCATCACCGCGCTCACGGTGCTGATGCTCCTCGAGAAAACACGGCTGCACGGCTGGGTCAAGCAGCTCGACGACGAAGGGATCGCGGCCGGCGCGCGGTTTGCGGTGATGGCGCTGGTGGTCTTGCCGCTCTTGCCGAGCGGCGCGTACGGCCCGTATGGCGCGGTTCGCCCGCGCGAGCTCTGGGCGCTCGTCCTGTTCTTCTCGGGTCTGAGTTTTTCCAGCTACGTCGTTCGCCGGGCGATCAACAGCCAGCAGGGCTATGCCATCTCCGGCATTCTCGGCGGCTTCATCTCATCCACGTCCGTCACGCTGACGATGTCGCGGCTCAGCCAATCGGCGCGCGACGCGCACGGCGCGCTCGCGTCCGGCGTGATGGGCGCCAACGCCATGCTGTTCATCCGCGTGATGATCGCCGCCGGCGTGCTCATGCCGGCCCTGCCGCGCCAGCTCGCGCCGGTCTTTCTGGCGCCGTTCCTGATCGCCGCGCTGCTCACGGCTTGGGGCATGCGGACCAAGAGGCCGGGCACAGCCCATCCACCCATCGGCGAGAACCCGCTGCAATTTGGCGCGGCGCTGCAGATGGCGCTGCTCTTCCAGCTGGTCCTGATTGCGCTCGCCTTCGTCCGCGCCACGTTCGGCGCCACCGGGCTGTACGGATCGGCCGCCGTGCTGGGCCTGACCGACGTGGACGCGCTCACGCTGTCGATGGCCAAGACCGCCCAGGCCGGCGCGCCGCTCGCTGTCATCGTGACGGCCATCACGATCGGCATCCTCGCCAACACGCTGGTGAAGCTGTCGCTCGTGCTCGCGCTCGGTCGCGGCAAGTTCCGAATCTGGGCGGGGGCGGGACTGGCGATGTTGGGCGCCGCGCTGGCAATTGCGCTGGCACAACGGTAGGGCGCCGGCGCGTTGGCGGGAATGTCGTCCAAGGTCCAATGTCCATGGTCCAAGGTCCGCCGTCGTCCTCAAGTCCTGTCGGTCCTGGGTCCTGAGTGCGCCCCACAACAGAAAAGGTCCGCAGCCAGACAGAGTGGCTGCGGACCTTGCACTTCGGACCTGAGGACCAAGGACGACGGCGGACCTTGGACCCTGGACGTTGGACCTTGGACTTGTCCTTACTGCTGCGTCTTGAACACCTTCATCGCCAACGTCACCATCGAGGCGACGTCCGCCACGTTCGCCGGCAGGATGACGGTGTTGCCCACCTTGGCGAGTTCTCCGAACTGCCTCACGTACTGCTCCGCGACTCGGAGCTGCGTCGCCTCAACGCCGCCGGGCTGCTGAATGGTTTCGGCGACCTTGCGGATGCCTTCGGCCGTCGCGGTGGCGACGGCGAGAATGGCGGCGGCCTGGCCTTCGGCTTCGTTGATCTGCTGCTGGCGGCGCGCTTCCGACGCCTTGATCACCTGCTGCTTGTCGCCTTCGGCGTTGTTGATGGCGGCGTCGCGCGTGCCTTCCGACGTCAGAATGACCGCGCGCTTTTCCCGTTCCGCGCGCATCTGCTTTTCCATCGCGGCCAGCACGTCGTGCGGCGGCGTGATGTTCTTGATCTCGTAGCGCAGCACTTTCACGCCCCACGACTCGGACGCCTTGTCGAGCTCGGTGACCACCGCGGAGTTGATGTTGGTGCGCTCTTCAAACGTCTTGTCGAGCGTGATCTTGCCGATCTCGCTGCGGAGGTTGGTCTGCGCCAGCTGCGTGATGGCGAAGTTGAAGTTCGAAATGCCGTACGACGCCCGCTCCGGATCGAGCACCTTCATGTAGAGAATGCCGTCAACGCCCACCTGCACGTTGTCACGGGTGATGCAGACCTGCGCGGGAATATCGATCGCGACTTCTTTTAACGAGTGGCGGTAGCGGATGGCGTCGAGAAACGGCACCAGAACGTGGAATCCGGCCTGCAGCGTGGCGTGATAGCGGCCGAGACGTTCGACGATGAACGCGTTCTGCTGCGGCACCACGACCGCGGTCTTCGCGATGATGACGATGATCAGGAAGATCAGAACGAGGAAGACAATTGACAGGGCATCCATCAGGCGCGGCCTCCTTCAGGCACGACATGCAGCATCAAACCTTCCACCCGCACCACGCGGCAGCGGGTGCCCCGGGGCAACGCCGCGGAGGTGGCGTTGCGTCCCGACCAGGACGTACCGCGCAGTTCCAGCCGGCCGACGCCGCCGGGGATGATGTCTTCCTGCGCGATGCCGATCTCGCCGATCAGCGGATCCACCGCGGGACGCTGCGGGTCAAGCTGCATCCATTTCAACAAGCGGCTGCGGAAGATGGCCAGCGAGCTGACCGAGAGGACGGAAAATAGAAGGAGTTGCGCCCAGCCAGGGCCGGCGAGTCCGAATGCAGCCAGAATGCCCACGAGCAGCGCGGCCACGCCAAAGAAGACGACGTAGAACCCGCCCGCGGAGGCGATTTCCGCGAGCACCAGAAGAAGGCCGACCACGAGCCAGTGCCACCAGAGCAACGACATATGCGTCAGTATAAGCACATGACGAGAGTTTGGCCGGTTTCGATCGGTTTTCTTCCGGCTCCGGTGGTTTTCGGCCCCGGGAAGGAGATCAGGTAACCCGTGAGCAACAGCGCGTTCCGGCAGTCGGGCATCGCATGGGTTCTGATCAGTCTGGCCGTGGCATTCGGAACAACGGCGCGCGGCCAGCCCCAGGCCGGCGGGGCATCGAGCATCCTCCAAATCCAGGCCACGACCGCAGCGGACCTTCGCAGCTGGGACGCGTACGTCACGCACAGCCGGCGAGCGGGCGACCTGCAACTTCGGTCAACGACGCGCGATCCCCTGGTCCCCGGTCACACCACCGAACGATTCCAGCAGTTCTATCAAGGCGTTCCGATTTGGGGTGCCGATGTCGTGCGCGACGCGGACAACGGCGTGGCAACGTCGATCTTCGGCGAACTCTCGTCTGACGTCGTAAACCTGAGCGTCACCCCGGTGCTGTCCGCCGAACAGGGCCGGGCGGCGCTCGTCGGCGCCGGCGGCCTCGATGCGTCTCTGCTGACCGAGCCCGCGCTGGTCATCGCCAGGCTCGAGCGTGGTGAACATCGCCTCACCTACTCCGCCGTGGTGTCGGGCGGCGGCGCCGTCGATCGCGTGTTTATCGACGCCCGGACGGGCGCGGAGGTCATGCGCTACAGCGCCATCCAGGCGCAAACGTCGGCGGTCGGCACCGGCACGGGCACGCTCGGCGATCGGAAGAAACTGAGCGTGCAGGCGGGTGACGGCACGTTCACGACGTTCGACACGCTCCGGCCGCCGTCCATTGTGACCTACGACATGAAGGGCAACCTCGCCGCGGCCCGGCTGGTGACGGAACGTGTTGGCCCTTTGTACGTCAGCGATCGCGCGACGGATTCCGACAACGTGTGGACCGACCCCGCAGTGGTGGATGCGCATGTCCACATCGGCTGGACCTATGACTTCTTCTACAAACGGTTCGGCCGCAGCGGACTCGACGGGGCGAACGGCCCCATCCGCGTCTTGACGAACGCGCTGACCCAGCAGGGCGCGCTGTCGATCACGTCCGCCGACATTCTGGGCCGATACGTCTTCAACGCCTTCTGGTGCGGCAGTTGCGCGTCTGGACAAGGCGTCATGTTCTTTGGCAACGGGGTTCCGGAGACCGTCTACGTTCTGGGCGCCGGGCAGAAGCGGACGTACCTCGCGGGCAGTCTGGATGTGGCCGCGCACGAGCTGACGCATGGCGTGACCGAACACACCTCGAATCTGATCTACCGGAACGAGTCCGGCGCGCTCAATGAAGCGTTTTCCGACATGATGGGCACGGCCGCCGAGTTCTACTTTCAGCCGGCCGGCACCGGCCTTGGAAAGGCCGACTACCTGATCGGGGAAGATAGTTTCCGCGCCTATCTGCCAGGCAGCAAGTCGGGCATCCGCTCGATGGAGAACCCCGGGCTCTACGGCGATCCCGATCACTACGCCAATCGCTATCTCGGCACTCAGGACGGCGGCGGCGTCCACCACAACTCCGGGATTGCGAACCAGGCGTTCTATCTCGCGATTGAAGGCGGCACCAACCGGACGTCCGGGCTCGCGGTTCAAGGCGTGGGCGCGGCCAACCGCGATCAGGTCGAAAAGGTGTTCTTCCGCGCGTTCACCGTGCTCCTGCCGGCGTCAGCGACGTTCTCCGTGGCCCGCCAGGCCACGATCCAGGCGGCCCGCGACGTGTACGGCGTCAACAGCGCCGCGGAACGCGCGGTCACTGAAGCCTGGACCGCGGTGGGGGTGAACTGATGCCGGCCAGACGTGGCGTCATGGCGATTCTCGGCGTAACGGTCATCTCGGTTGCCGCACTCCCCGCTCACGCCTTCGGCCAGACTGTGAATGAACGCGTTGTCATCAGCGTCAACGGCGCGTACCAGACCGGCACGTCGGATGTATCCAGCACGGTCGGTTTCACGGCCAATGCCGAGCAGACGACGTTCGCGTACAAGTTCGCAGTGAAGCCGGGTCCAGCGCTTGACGTAATGGGGCGGATCCGGCTGATCCGGACCCTGGGCATCGGCGTGGCCTACACGAGCTTCTCCGCCAATGGCCCGGCCGACATCACGAGCCAGATCCCGCATCCGTTCTTCTTCAACCAGCCACGGAACATCGCCGGCCAGGCGTCGCTCGACCGGAAGGAAACGGCGTTACACCTCCGGGCCACGATCAGCTCGTCGCCCGGCAGAAGACTGCAGTTCACGGTGTTTGCGGGGCCAGTCTTCTTTTCGATGAAGCAGGACCTGGTCAGCAGCGTGGCCTACACCGACGCGTACCCATACGACACGGCGACGTTCGCGTCCGCGGCGACGAAGCAAGTGTCGCAGTCGAAGACGGGTTTCGGCGCCGGCGTCGACGTCGCGTACTACTTTTCGAAGAACATCGGCGTTGGCGCGGTGGCATCGATCGCCAGGGCCACGATCTCGGCCATGGCGGCCGACAACTCGGCGGTCTCGATCGATGTTGGCGGCACCACGTTCGGCGTGGGATTGCGCGTGCGTTTCTAGGCAGTATTCAGTTCGGTGTCGTGTCGTCCACAGTTCAAGGTCCACGGTCCAACGTCACTCGTCTGTCCTCGGGTCCGGCATAGTCGCGCGAAGTTCTCTCAACGGATCGCGGAATTTGTGGACTTCCAGCGCAGCCCGAATCGCGTCGGTCGGGTCATTGAACTGGGCAGTCATCTTGTGTCGACTCCTAGGTATCCCAGCTCGAAGGCCGGTGCGTTTGCTTACGAGAGAATCTAGCTGGACAGGTACAGCACGCTGACCGCGCGGACTTTCAGACGAAGTCTATAAGCTGGCCGCGTCGACCACCTAAAAGGACATCACTGTGTGGCTGAATGCGCTCCGACCTCTACGTCGCACACAGGCGCTGGTTTCCTGGGACAATAAAGAGGACATTACAACACTCAATCGATGCCTAGCATAGACTCTAAATTGATGTTAAACAGTAATTTATGGACGAATTCCATCCGGACATGAAAGAGGACATTCCAGCGGTCGAAGACCGGCATGAGACTCCACAGGCGATGGAGCCGCTCGTTCTGTCTGGCAGTTCTCGCCACCGTGCGCGCCTGAGCGACCTCGCCGTCGAACTGGCCAGCGCATCCGCCGGGTTTCGCCGCAGCCTGCCTCCAGGCGTAATCACGCCGCTGGCGGATCTTGTGCGCGCGATGAACTGCTATTACTCCAATCTCATCGAGGGCCACGCGACACATCCGGTCGATATCGAAAGAGCGCTCGCGGGCGACTACAGCCAGGATCCGAAAAAAAGAGAGCTCCAGCACGAGGCCAAAGCCCACATCAACGTCCAGCGATGGATCGACGACGGCCACCTCCGCGGCCGGGCGACAACAACTGCCGGTATTCGTGAGCTGCACTTACGCTTCAGCGAGCTGCTGCCCGATGAACTGCTCGTCGTGTCAGACCCGGTAACAGGCAGAACCGTCAGAGTCGAGCCCGGCGAATTCAGACGCGACGATGTCAAGGTCGGACGCCACACTCCGATCAGTGCAGGGGCGGTGCCGCGCTTTCTCGATCGCTTTGAGAGCGTTTACACATCGCTTGGACGGTCAGAAGCCATTCTCGCAGCTGCAGCCGCGCACCACCGTCTGCTCTGGATTCATCCCTTCGTCGACGGGAATGGCCGCGTCGCACGGCTAATGTCGCACGCCGCACTCCTGGAAACATTGGATACCGGCGCCGTCTGGTCGGTGGCGCGCGGTCTTGCGCGCAACGTCGGTCCCTACAAGCAGCATCTGATGAGCTGCGACAGTGCGCGGCGCAACGATATGGACGGGCGCGGCACGTTGAGTGAGGAAGCGCTCGCGGAGTTCACTGCGTTCTTCTTGAAGACATGCCTCGATCAGGTTCGTTTCATGGAAGAACTTGTGCAGCCGGCCCGACTGCGAGAACGGATCATGACTTGGGCTGACGAAGAGATTCGCCGGGATGCTCTGCCGCTTAACTCCGGCCAGGTCCTTGAAGCTGTGCTGTTCCGTGGCGAGCTTCCGCGCGCAGAGGTGGCGCCGCTTCTCGGAGTGACGGACCGCCACGCTCGCCGCATCGTCTCCGCGCTGCTGGGTCGGGGTGTGGTTGTCTCAGAAGGGCCGCGCGATCCGTTGTTCATCACCTTTCCGGCGGCGCTAGCGTCTCGCTGGATGCCCGGCCTATTCCCTGATCCTCCTCCGGAGCCACACGTGCCACCAACCACACCTCCTTCAGAGAAGGCCCTCCGCGAGGAACTAGTACGTGTGTTCGAACTGAAGGACATGCTGAGCGATCCTTCGCACTCTGACGCCTACTTTCAGGATTTCGAGAAGGGCCTGCAGGAGAATAACCAGAAACTCGAAGCCTTCCGCAAGATGGAGGCTCTTCTGTCTGTGCTGGACGCCGAAGCCTGGAGTGCGTTGAAGACAGCGGCGTCAGCTCATCTGACACGACCGAGCGCGAACAAGGGACGCGGCTGGCAGGCGCTCTTTGATGCCCTGAGCGAAGCGCGCGGCTACGCATACCTCCACAGCATCGGGTGCACTGACCTACACTTCGTCGCGCGCGGGGACGGTCCGACGCCGGATATCGAAGCAGCCATGGGTGGCCGTCGCGTGTTGTGCGAAGTGAAGACGATTAACATTTCGGATGACGAAGCGGGACGGCGCCGGCGCGTCTATGCGGGGACGCCAGTAGCTAGTCGAACGCCCACGGAGCTTGGGCTCGCGTACTTGTCCAAGCTCAGCAAGACACTGACGAACGCGGTACATCAGCTCGACGCGGCAGACCCCGCGCGCGCGGCTCGGCGCATCGTGTTTGCCGTGCTCAACTTCGACGACTGGGTCGGCGATTACTACCCAGCCTACTTCCGAGAGATCGACGAGTATCTGTTGGCCCATCCTGTCGAAGGATCGGAGCTTGTGTTTTGTCTGCCCAATAATCTGTTTGGCCGCACCTTCGAAATGCGTGCAGCAACGGTCGTCACTGAATGAGGGCAGGCCCTGACGCTCAAATAACCAGATAACAAATAACCAGATAACCAGATGTCTCGTGGTGCCGGGGGTGGGGATCGAACCCACACGTTCCTTTCGGAACTCAGGATTTTAAGTCCTGTGCGTCTGCCAGTTTCGCCACCCCGGCGTGGTGACATCAGGTTATCTGGTTATTTGTTGGCTGGCTATTGGATCGCTCATCGGGCCATTTTCTGTCGAACGACATCCCCGTTACAGTCGTCCTTGTCCGCGATGGATTGGTTCCAACACGACCTCAGACATTCGGTTCGCCGCCTGATCCGGCGCCCCGGCATGAGCGCGCTCGCCGTCCTGACGCTGGCCGTCGGCCTCGGCGTCAATACGGTGGCGTTCAGCGCCATCAACGCCCTCATCTT
>JAKALV010000139.1 GCA_021824055.1 Acidobacteriota bacterium | reverse complement strand
GGCACCCGCACCCGCACCCTGACACCCTGACCCCTTGTCACCCTGACACCCTGTAGCTATCCGTTAACTTCGATCTGCCGCGGCTTGGCTTCGGCCTTCTGCGGCAGCGTCACGGTGAGCACGCCGTCCTGGTATCCGGCCGAGACGCGCGTGGCATCCAGCGTGGCCGGCAGCGTGAAGCTCCGGCGGAAGGCGCCAAAGCCACGTTCCAGCCGGTGGTACTGATCGCGACTCACCTCCGAGTCGAACTTGCGCTCGCCCTCGATGGTCAGCACGTTCTGCTCCACCGTGACCTTGATGTCTTCCTTCTTCATCGCGGGAATCTCGGCCTTCACCACCAGGTCGTGATTCGGCGCTTCGTAGATATCCACGGCCGGCGACCACGCGCCCGACGCCAGCGGCTCTCCACCAAACACCGTGTTGAACATGCGGTTCAGACGATCCACCTCAACCGCTGCGAGGTCATGCATGGGGTTCCAACGAGTAATGGTCATCACGAAATGTCCTCCTGCACCTGAAGTGCGTAAGCCATGGTCGCAAGAAAACGCATGTTAGTCAACGCATATTATCTATGTATGTATAACTCAGATTTTGCCCGTTGCTGCCGGGCTATCATCTATCTTAGATATCCGTGGTGACTGATACCCGCCTGCTCGCCGACGATGCACGGCGACTTCTGGATGAACTTGATCGGGATGTACCGGGCGCCTCGCTCTCCAGCGGCGAATGCCGGCCCGCGCTCGACATCATCGAAACCGCCAATGGCGCCGAGGTGATCGTGGACGTGGCCGGCGTGCCCGCGGCGGCGTTGCGCGTGGCGATTCGCCGCGACACCGTGCTCGTGGTGGGCGCCAAGCTGGCGCAGACGTCGCCGCCCGATGTGCGCTTTCATCTGGCGGAGCGCAGTTACGGCCGCTTTGCGCGCGCCGTCCGCGTGTCGGGCGCGTTCGACGCCAAGCGCGCGAAAGCCATCGTTGCGGATGGATTGCTGCGCGTGGTACTGCCGCGCATCGACGACCGGCGCGGCCACCTCATCCACATCGAGGTCGAAACCGAGTGACGCGTCTTCTGTTCGTCGGCGACGTCGTCGGGCGGCCCGGACGCGACCTGGTGACGCGCGGGCTGAAGGCCATCGTCAGCGCGCACCGCGTCGACTGCGTGATCGTCAACGTCGAAAACGCGGCCGCGGGGTTCGGCGTCACGCCGGAGATCGCCAATGAATTTCTCGATGCCGGCGCGCACGTCATGACGGGCGGCAATCACACGTTTGACAAGAAAGAGATCCTGCCCTTCTTCTCGCAGGAATCCCGTCTGTTGCGGCCGGCGAACCTGCCGGCGGGCGCGCCGGGCGCCGGGCACTATGTCGCGCGCGCCACGAATGGCGTCAACGTCGGCGTGATCAACGTCATGGGTCGCGTCTTCATGCATGCGATTGACGATCCGTTTCGCGTGGTGCTCACCGAGATCGAAAAGGTGAAGAAGGACGCGGCCGTCGTCCTTGTGGATTTTCACGCCGAGGCCACGTCCGAGAAAGTGGCGATGGGCTGGCATCTCGACGGGCGGGTCACGGCGGTCGTCGGCACGCACACGCACGTGCAGACCGCGGACGAGCGCCTGCTGCTGCAGGGCACGGCCTACATCACCGATGCCGGCATGACGGGTCCGCACGACGGCGTGATCGGCGTGGAGCGGCAGGCGATCCTGTCGCGCTTCCTCACCGGATTGCCGCAGCGCTTTGAAACTGCGCGCGAGAATCCCCGTCTCAGCGGCATCATCATCGATGCCGACGAGCGCTCGGGACGCGCCACCGCCATCACGCGGTTGAGCCTGTCGCTGAAGGACGTGGACGCGCTGATCGCCCAGGCGGCCTCCACGCGTTGAGCCATGAACGACGATTGGAAGGTCCTCCCGTTCGACGACTTCGATGAGGGCGTGCCGCCGCGGACGGCGGCGGCCGGCAGGCGCGCCCCGGCGGGCCCGATGAGCGTCAGCGAACTGACGGCGCGGCTCAAGAATCAGATCGAGTCCGAGTTCGGCACGATCAGCGTCGAGGGCGAACTGTCGAACTGCAAGCAGTGGAGTTCGGGCCATCTGTATTTCACAATGAAGGACGATCGCGCGCAGCTGCGCGGCGTCATGTTCCGCGCCACGGTCCAGCGCCTGAAGTTCCGGCCCGAAGACGGCATGCGCGTGGTCGCGCGCGGGCGGCTCAGCGTCTACGAGCAGAAGGGCGAGTACCAGATCGTCGCCGACGCGTTCGAACCGGCCGGCGCCGGCGCCCTGCAGGTCGCCTTCGAGCAGTTGAAGAAGCAGTTGCAATCCGAAGGGCTGTTCGACGCGGCGCGCAAGCGCGCCCTGCCGGTGCTGCCGCGGCGCATCGGCGTCATTACGTCGCTCGACGGCGCGGCCGTGCGCGACATCGTGCGGGTGCTCACCCAGCGCCATCCCGATGCGCGCATCGTGATCCGGCCCGCGCGCGTGCAGGGCGACGGCGCGGTCGCCGATCTGATCCGCGCGCTCGCCGCAATTGTCGCCGTGCCCGAGATCGACGTGGTGATCATCGGCCGCGGCGGCGGGTCCGCGGAGGATCTCTGGGCGTTCAACGATGAGAAGCTGGCCCGAGCCATCGCGGCGTGCCCGGTGCCGGTCATCTCCGCCGTCGGGCACGAAACGGACGTGACCATCGCGGACTTCGTCGCGGATGTGCGCGCCGCCACGCCATCGAACGCCGCGGAGATTGTCGTGGATCGCGCGGATAACTTCCGCACGCGCATTCGTCAGGCGGAGCGGCGGCTCGCCCTGGTGGCCTCGGCGGCGCTCGACCGCCGCCGCGCCGCCACGGGCCGGCTGGATACGCGGCTGCTGCAGTGGCCCACGCGGGTCGTGATGCGCGATCGCGACTGTCAGGAACTCGGCTTCCGTCTGGAGGCCGCCGCGATCGACCGGCTCGCCGCCGCCGGCCAGCGCTTCGACGCGCTGCGCCGCCGCCTCGAGCAGCGCGACCTCCGGCGCATCACCGGAGACCTGCGGACGCGCATCGTGCGGGCCGACGGCCGGCTGACTCAGCTCATCAGCCTGCGGACGCTCGCCAAGGAATCGCGGGCCCGCGAGCTGGCCGGCCGCCTCGACACGCTCAGCCCGTTGGCGGTGCTGGGACGCGGCTACGCGGTCTGTTGGAACGCCTCACGGACGAGTATCATTCGAAGCGCCAAAGCCACCGCGCCGGGCGACGCCGTGCGCGTCACGCTCGCCGAAGGCGAACTGGCGTGCCGGGTCGAAGAGAACACATGACCAAAGAGAAGGAAACGTCCATCAAGGACTTTGAGAGCGCCATCGCCGAGCTGGAGAAGATCGTCAAGCAGCTGGAGGATGGCGATCTCGCGCTCGACAAATCGCTGGCGCTGTTCGAGCGCGGCGTCGAGCTGTCGCGGTTCTGCCACGCGCAGCTGGGCGAGGCCCAGCGCCGCATCGAAGTCCTGACCGATCGCGGCGAGCTGAAAGACGCCGCGTCGCTCGCTGAGAAAGAGTGACCTCGCTCGAAGACCTTCGCCGCATTGTCGAAGCGGCGCTCGAACAGGCTCTGCCCGCGACAGCGCCCGGCCCGATCGTGGATGCGATGCGCTACGGCCTGCTGGGCGGCGGCAAGCGGTTGCGCCCGTGCCTCACGCTCGCCGCCGCCGAGGCGGTCGCCGAGCGAGACGGCACATCGGTGGACGCGGCGCGCGAGACGGCCCTGCCGGCGGCATGCGCGCTCGAGTTCATTCATTCCTATTCGCTCGTCCACGACGATCTTCCGGCGATGGATGACGACGTCCTGCGGCGAGGCCGGCCCACGACGCACGTCATCCACGGCGACGGCATGGCCGTGCTCGCAGGGGATGGCCTGCTCACGCAGGCATTCGCCCTACTAGCGGGAATTGAACTCGGGAATCAATTCACTGAATTGATTCCCGAGTTCAATTCCCAGACTTCCCGCCGGCTCCGCGCAGTCGCTGTTCTGGCCCAGGCCGCGGGGGCTCACGGCATGGTCGGAGGGCAGGCCATCGACCTGATCGCCGCCGGCAAGGTGCCGAGCCAGCCCGCCGCGCCGCTGACTACGGCTGCGCTGCGCGACATGCACGCGCGCAAGACCGGCGCGCTCTTGCGCGCGGCCGCCACGCTCGGCGCAATCATGGCCGGCGCGGACGACGCCACCGTGACGGCCGTTGACAACTACGCGGCCGAGCTGGGCCTCGCGTTCCAGATCGTCGACGACATCCTCGACGTGGAGAGCTCAGCCGAAGCGCTGGGCAAGACCGTGGGCAAGGACGCCGCCGCCGGCAAGCCTACCTACCCGTCGCTGTATGGACTCGAGCCATCAAAGCAACTCGCCGCCGACTGCATCCGGCGCGCGAAAGCCGCGCTCGTCCCGGCCCGCCTCGGCGGACTGCTGCTCGAGATTGCCGATCTCACGATCAGCAGGAAGAGCTGATAACCGTGAAGGACGTCAAGGGCGTGAAGAGAGATCTTTCTAAAAGCCAGATCTTTCTTCACGTATTTCACGTTCTTCACGGTGGATAGCCGTGGGCAAGATGCGCCTGGACCAACTCATCCTCGCGCGCGGTCTGGCCGCGTCGCGCGAGCGCGCGCACGCGCTGGTGCTCGGCAACCACGTCACGGTCAACGGCGTGCCCGTCACCAAGGCCGGCACGCAGGTGGACGACGACGCGGAGATTCAGCTCAAGACGCCGGATCATCCGTGGGTGAGCCGCGGCGGTTTGAAGTTGGCGCGCGCGCTCGATGTGTTCGCCATCGACGCCACCGGCGCGCTCGCGCTCGACATCGGCGCGTCGACCGGCGGCTTCACCGACGTGCTGCTGCATCACGGCGCGGCGCGCGTGGTCGCGATTGATGTTGGTCACAATCAGATCGACTGGAAGCTCCGCCAGGATCCGCGGGTCGTGGTGCGGGAAGGCATGAACGCCCGCTACCTCACGCCGGCGGACTTGCCCGACGACGCCCGCGCCTTCGACCTCATCACGATCGACGTGTCCTTCATCTCGCTGGCGCTCATCCTGCCGGTGATCCCGTCGTTGCTCAAGCCCGGCGGGCGCGTCGTGGCGCTCGTCAAACCGCAGTTCGAAGCGGGCCGCGACGACGTGGGCCGGGGCGGCATCGTGCGGGATCCCGCCATCCACACGCGGGTCGTGGCCGACGTCACGCGCGCCGCCGCTGAAGTAGGATTGAAGCGCCTCGGCTTGGAGCCCTCGCCGATCGAGGGCGCCGAAGGCAATCGAGAGTTTCTGCTGTGCCTGGCATTGGCCTGATCAGTCGCGAAGGCTCACTCGTCGCCGACAGCGCGCGCGCGGAAGCCGCCCAGTGGCTCTCGGCGCACGGCCGCCCGACCGTGATGCTGTCGCGCGACTCGCCTCTGGCGGATCTCGATCTGGTCATCGCGTTCGGCGGTGACGGCACGCTGCTTGGCGCCGCGCACGCGGTGGCGGTCGCCGGCCTCGACGCGCCGGTGCTCGGCATCAATCTGGGCCGCCTCGGATTCCTGACGGAAGTCAGCCGCGCCGAAATGATCGACGCGCTCGAAGCCGTGTGCGACGGGCGCACGCGCACCGAGACCCGCCTGATGCTCAACGGGCGGGTGGTGCGCGACGGCCGTGATGTCGCCGAACGCCTCGCGCTCAATGACATCGTCGTCACCCGCGGCGCGTTGTCGCGCATGATCGAAGTGGATGTGTCGGTCGACGGTCTGCCCGTCACGCACATCAAGGCCGACGGCGTGATCGTCGCCACCGCGACGGGCTCCACTGCGTACAACCTCTCTGCCGGTGGACCGATCGTGCTGCCGTCGGTGGACGCGATGGTGCTGACGCCCATCGCGCCGCACGCCTTGAGCCATCGCCCCGTGGTGCTGCCCGCCGCCGCCTCGGTGGTGCTCAAGCCGGTGATCGAAGCGCAATCGGATCTGGTCGCCACGTTCGACGGGCAGTTCGGCGTGGCGCTGCAACCGGGTGACGCCATTGTGGTGACCCGGGCCGAGCGCGTGGTGAAGTTGCTCCGCGTCACCGGGCGCAGCCACTTCGACATGCTGCGCGAGAAACTGCGCTGGGGTTAGCGACAGCTGATTATCTGGTTATCTGTTCGCTGGCTATCGGAAGCTGGTTATTTGACCAACCGCTTGATTGATTGAAACGCGTGCACGTTGCGGTTGTGCTCCGCGAGCGTGGACGCGAAAACGTGCGTGCCGTCGTTGCGGCTGACGAAGTAGAGGTACGGCACGTTCGCCGGATGCCGCGCGGCGTCAAGGGACGCTTTCCCGGGCGACGCGATCGGTCCCGGCGGCAATCCCGGATAGCGATACGTGTTGTAAGGCGAATCGATCGTCAGGTCGTCCTTGCGGATGTTGCCGTTCCACTTGCCGTTCAGCATCAGCGCGTAGATCACCGTGGGATCGCACTGCAGCGCCATGTGAATGCGCAGCCGGTTGGCATACACGCCGGCCACCACCGGGCGTTCCGAGGACTGCGAGGTTTCCTTCTCCACAATCGACGCGAGCGTCACCAGGTCGCGCACGGACACGCCCTCCGGCAGCGGCTCGTTCCCGAGCGCCTTGCGGAACTCCTTCACCATCGCGCGGATCGTGCCGTCCGCGCCCGCGCGGCGCGGCAGCGAATACGTGCTGGGAAACAGGTAGCCCTCGAGATTACCGGCGTCCGGATCGAGGTCGGACACGAGCGACACGGCGTTCGCGGCCTGGATGAAATCGCCGGCACGGCCCATGCCCGAGTTCTCGAAGATGGCGGCCATCTCGCGGATCGTCAGGCCTTCGGGAAACGTGAGCGCGCGCCTGAAGGTGTCGCCGCGCGAGAGCCGCGCGACGATCTGATCGGGCGTGGCGGCATCGGTGAAGCGATACTCGCCCGCCTGCAGATGCCGATCGGCCTTCGCCAGCCGCACGGCAATGCGGAAGGTCAGCGCGTCGGGCACCACGCCGGCATCGGCCAGCCGCCCGGCTATCTCGGCGCTCCGCGCGCCCTGCGGCAACTCGACGAACACTTCGCCGCCGGTGAACCCCCGGTAGGGCTCGTTGAGTCCGCGCCACACCGCCCACGCCCCGCCGGCGGCGAGCGAAACGATCAGCACGAGCAGCGCGATCAGCCGGCGCAGCATCAACTTCGAACTCTCGAGTCGAGAAAGTCCTGCAGGACGATGGCCGCAGCCACCGCGTCGATCTGCTTCTTGCGCTTGCGCCAGTCCTTTTCGCGCACCGCCAGCTGCGCCTCCGCTTCGACGCTCGTCAGCCGCTCGTCGATCAGGAACACCTCGATCCCGGTGATCATGTGCAGCTGCCGGGCGAATGTGCGGGCATCCTCGGTGAGGGTCGTGTCCGTGCCGTCGAGCCGGCGCGGCAGTCCCACCACGATACCGTCCACCCCATCGTCCTCGTTCATGAGCCGCGGGAAGAAGTCGGCGATCATGACCGCCGCCGTCTCCGGGTGTGGATCCGCGAGGGGCACGACCTGCCACGGGCGGGCGAGAAACGCCGTGGCATCGGAGATCGCGAGGCCAATCCGCTTCCGGCCGTAGTCAACACCAACAAATCGCACGCCAAGAGAATGTCATAATTCCGGCATGCGCAAGCTCGCACTCTTACTGGCAGTGGCTCTGGCTGCGTCCTGCGGCAGCAAAACGCCCGCGCACACCGGCAAGCCCCGCATGGTCATTCTCGGCTTCGATGGAATGGATCCCCGCCTGGTCCGGGAGTTCATGGCCCAAGGGCAGCTGCCGAACATGAAGCGGCTTGCCGAGCACGGCGGCATCTTCGACCTGACCACCACGGTCTCGCCGGAATCGCCCACCTCGTGGGCGTCGTTTGCCACCGGCGCGAATCCCGGCAAGCACAACATCTACGATTTCCTCGTCCGCGACACGAACACCTATCTGCCGGATCTCGGCATGGTGCGGCGCATCCCGGGTGAATTCCTGTGGGACTACATTCCGCTCAAGCGCCCGCGCGTCGAGAGCATTCGCGGCGGCGAGAGCTTCTGGGTGACCGCGGGCCGCGCCGGCGTGCCGTCCAGCATCCTCACCGTCCCGATCACGTTCCCGCCGGAGACCGTGCCGAATGGCGAGATGCTGTCGGGACTGCCGCTGCCGGACATCCGCGCCACGATGGGCACGTTCTACTATTTCGCCACCGACCTGAGCCGCTACGAAGAAGGCAACACGGAGTTTGGCGGGATCCTCAAGCACCTGACCTTTG
>JAKALV010000138.1 GCA_021824055.1 Acidobacteriota bacterium | reverse complement strand
GGCAACACGCCGGCGAGCTGCGGGTTGTGCTTCTCGATGTCCCGCATCGCGTCGTTGACCTTGGCGCCGACGTTCGCGGCTTCAGGCAGGCTCAACAGGAAGTCGTAACGCGCATTCGGCGTGAGGAACAGCACGCCGTCTTTCTGGTAAGCCTGTGGTTCATCCACGCGGCTGCCGCGACGCGATGACGCCGACGCCTTCTCGAGCTTCTTGCGCTGCTTTGCGAAACGGGCCTCCGCGAACCGCAGAAAGATGATGCCGAGAATCGGCCCGGAGTACTCCTGCGCCTTCAGCCCGGAGTTCGCACGGAACTGATCGGCCGCGTCCCAGAGGCGCTTCTCAAACGCGGCGTTGTCGGTGTCTTTCTCGTAGGGAGCTATCCAGCGCATGGCGGGGTCGATTCCTTAGTGTCAGTTCGGTGTTTCCGGACGGCAGCGTAGCACGGTCGAGTCGCAGAAACTGCCACCTCGGAAGTTCGCAATCTGGCAGAATTTGCGACCACCAGCCTAGGTTCGGGCAATTCCCCAGAGGACCCATTCGGCACAGACATTGCGATAGAACCCGCCGGGGTGACGATGCTAACGTCGTCCTTCGACACCGCTCAGGATGGCCCCGAGCCCTTGTCGAGGGGCCGTCGAATCCCGAGAGGCAGAGGGAGATGGAAGGCGTGAATCTGCGCGAAGCCACGACGCGCCTGGACGGAAGGCTCGACACGCTCGCCACAGAGATGAAGGCGGGCTTTGATCGCGCCTTCGTGCAGACCCAGGGCGGGTTCGACGACTTCCGGCGCTTCGTGCTGTTTCTCGACGAGCGCGTGCGGAAGGACATGAATCAGGGCTTTGGCCGGGTCGAGAGACGGTTCGAAGCAATCGACGCGCGGTTTGAGCGGCAGGACGAGAGATTCGTGGGGATCGAGACGCGACTCGACCGGATCGACCAGCGGTTCGACGAAGTCGTGAGGCTGATCAAGGAGCGGTAGCGGTATCCTGTGCGGCATATGCCCGCCAGCCGCTGGACCCGCCGCCGCCTTTTGAAGACCGGAGCCCTCACTGCCGCGGGAGGCGCGCTGGCGTCGCGGTTTACGGGCGTGCTGGGGGCGTCGGGATCGGCCGAGCTAAAGCTCGGCCCTACGTACGGCGCGGACCAGGCCGCCACCGCGGTAGCCGGTTACGGCCGCGACCGTCTGCTCGCCGACTTCGGGTGGAAGTTCTCGCTCGGCCACGCAAACGATCCCGCGAAAGATTTCGGCTACGGGCGCGGCAGCGCGTTTGCGAAATCCGGCAGCTTGATCGGCGGCCGGAACAGCGTGACGAGCGCCACGTTCGACGACAGCGCGTGGAAACCCGTCGATCTGCCGCACGACTGGGCGATCGACCTGCCCTTCTCCGACAGCCGCGACCTTAACGAGCACGGCGCGAAACCGCTCGGGCGGACGTACCCGGAAACATCGATCGGCTGGTACCGCCGCACATTCGACATTCCCTCGTCGGACGCCGGCCGCCGCATCGCGCTCCAGTTCGACGGCGTGTTCCGCGACGCGATCGTGATGCTCAACGGCCACTACCTCGGCCGCAATCTCAGCGGCTACGCGCCGTTCCGCTTCGATGTGACCGACCTTCTGACCTACGGCGGCAAGAACGCGCTCGTCGTGCGCGTGGACGCCACCGAGTACGAAGGCTGGTTCTACGAGGGCGCGGGCATCTACCGGCACGTGTGGCTCGAGAAGACATCGCCGCTGCACGTTGCGCCGGACGGTGTTTTCGTCACGACCACAACCAACGCGAACGGCAGCGCCACAGTCACCGTTCGGGTTGATGTCGTGAACGAGCAGGACGCCGCCGCGGACGTCCCGCTGATGTGCGAGATCGCCGGACCGGACGGCAAGTCCGCCGGCCACATGATCGCGCCAACGGTCGTGCGGCTGAAACCATGGGCGCGCCAGACTTACACCCAGACGGTGAGCGTGGCCGCAGCGAAACTGTGGAGTCCCGACACTCCGCATCTGTACCGCGCCGCCGTCCAACTCGGCAAGTACGACGCGGCGGATGTGACCTTCGGCATCCGCACGTTGCACTGGGACTCGGACAAAGGCTTCTTTCTCAACGGCATCCGCACGGAGCTCAAGGGCACCTGCAATCACCAGGACCACGCGGGCGTCGGCGCGGCGCTGCCAGACGCGCTGCAGGATTTCCGCATCAGGAAGCTGAAGGAGATGGGCTGCAACGCCTATCGCACCTCGCACAATCCGCCCACGCCCGAATTGCTCGACGCGTGCGACCGGCTCGGCATGCTCGTGCTCGACGAAACGCGCATGATGTCGTCAACCGACGAGGGCCTCAGCCAGCTCGAGCGCATGATCCTGCGCGACCGCAATCATCCGTCGGTGTTCGCCTGGTCGATCGGCAACGAAGAACCGGAACAGGGCACCGAGCGCGGCGCGCGCGAGGCGCAGACGATGAAACGGAGGGCGCACGAGCTGGATCCCACGCGGCTGATCACTGAAGCGATGAACGGCGGATGGGGCAAAGGCCTTTCGGCGGTCGTTGACATCCAGGGCTTCAACTACCGCTACGACGGCATCGACGCGTATCACAAGCAGTTCCCGAAGCAATTCACCATGGGCACCGAGTTCGGCAGCACGGTGAGCACGCGCGGCGTCTACGAGAACGACGTCGCCAAGGGCTATGTGAGTGCATACGACCGCAACTATCCACCGTGGGCATCCACGGCCGAAGGCTGGTGGTCGTACTTCGACGCGCGGCCGTACCTCGCCGGCGGCTTTGTCTGGACGGGCTTCGACTATCGTGGCGAGCCGACGCCGTACAACTGGCCGTGCATCAGCTCGCACTTCGGCATCCTCGACATGTGCGGCTTCCCGAAGGACCTCTTCTGGTACTACAAGGCCTGGTGGGGCGCCGAATCGGTGCTGCATCTCTTCCCGCACTGGAACTGGCCCGGCAAAGAGGGACAGCAGGTTGAAGTGTGGGCGTTCACCAACTGCGAGACGGTGGAGCTGTTCGTCAACGGCGTGTCGGCCGGCTGGCAGAAAGTGGACAAGAATTCGCACGCGGCCTGGAAGGTGCCCTACCGGCCCGGCGCCATCGAAGTCCGCGGACACCATCCGCAGCGCGCGGGACTGCTGGTCGATCGTCGTGAAACAACGGGCGCGCCCGCGAAAATTGAGCTGAAGACTGATCGCGCGGCGATTACCAGCAACGGCGAGGACGTGTCGGTGATCGCGGTGGAAATTCAGGACGCTGACGGCCGCGTGGTGCCGACCGCGATGAACGACGTGACCTTCTCCCTGAGCGGCGCCGGCCGGATCATCGGCGTCGGCAACGGCGACCCGAGCAGCCACGAAGCGGATCGTGCAACGAAACGCTCGGCGTTCAACGGATTGTGCATGGCGCTCGTGCAATCGACGAAGCAGCCGGGCGCGATCACGATCAACGCAACATCACCGGGCTTGACCAGTGCATCGGTGACGGTGACGACCAGTGGGGCGGCGCGACCGGGAATCTGACAGGGGCATGGTCAAAATGCGCACGCGGAGACGCGAAGACGCGGAGTAGAACTCAAATCAACCGTGAAGCTTGTGAAGAACGTGAAGACCATAGGGGCCTGAGGGTCTGGCGGCCGCCATGGCGGCCGGCGGGAACAGAGAAGGGCTGAAGACGAGAGAGCAGGTGATCGGAGGCTCTCTCGTCTTCAGCCCTTCTCTGTTCCCGCTGGGCCCGGCGAAGCCGGGCCACCAGACCCTCAGGCCATCTCAGCTCCGCGCCTCCGCGCCTCCGCGTGAGCCGATCTGCTGTCAGGAAATCCGTTCCGCGCCTTCGAGCCTGCCGAGGCCGCGATCGAACGTACCCAAAGGCACGTGGCCGGCCTTCTTCGCGGACTCCAGAATCAGGCAATCCGAAAATCCCACGGCCGGCTTTGCCCTGAACAGTTCCAAGGCAGCCGACTTGCCACATTACCCTGGTAATGTGCAACCGCCTACGGGCTCGCCGGCATCGGAACCTTCAACAGCTTCAAGTGAAGATGCGCGGCCGACCGCATGTCCCACCGGCCCTCGAATCGATCGACGCGATCGCCGACCATCGTCATCACCAGGAACGGCAGCGGATCCATGTCGCGGCCCGGCGGCGGCGACATCTGCAGCCGCAGCGTCGTGCCGTCAAACGTCAGGGTCTGTAACGGAATCTCGGCGCCGGCAAAGCGATTCAGCACCACGCCGTGCAAGCCCTCCGGCCCTTCGCGAAAATCAAAATCCACGCGATGACCCGGCAGGTTCTGCTCGTCGGCGTCGACCGGCACGAGCGTCCAGCGGCCGGCGATCGAGAACGTGTCAGCCATGCCCTAATCTACCCCGGCACCGCGGTGTTACGCCGGCCAGATGGCGCCGAACGCGCGCGCCGCGTTGCCGCCGAGAATCAGCTGGATGTGGGCGTCGCTGTAGCCCCGGCGGATCAACGCTTCGGTGAAATCAAACACGCGCCGGGGATGATCGAGGCCCTTGATGTTGATGGCGCCGTCGGTGTCCCGGTGGTACTGGTACCGCGAGAAGTTCGGCTGACGCGTGGGGTCGAAACCGCCGCCGTTGATCGGATTGGCGTTGCCCATCACGTCGAGGTCGCTGCCCATGGCCACATGCTCCACGCCGACGAGCTTCGCCACGTAATCCACGTGGTCGAGCACGTTCTCGATGGTCACCGGCTCCGTGCCGCGCACCATGAAGCGGACGAAGTTGATGCCCATGACGCCGCCCGTTTTCGCCATCTGCTGAATAGCCTCGTCCGTCTTGCAGCGCAGGCTGCCCGGCACGAGCGCCCGGGCGCCGGCATGAGTGAACAGCACGGGCTTCGTGGCGGCCGCCAATCCATCGAGCGTCGTCTGATCGCCGCAATGCGACAGGTCGACGGCCATGCCCACCTGCTGCATCCGTCTCATGATCGACAGGCCGAACACCGACAGGCCGCCGTCGCGCCGCTCGAGAAACCCGCTGCCGACGCGATTGTTGAAGTTGTACGTGAGCTGCGACACCCGCTGGCCCAGTCCGAAAAACGTTTGCACATCGTCGGGCGTCCGGAAATGCGCGGCGTTCTGAAACGTGAGCATCACGCCGACCTTGCCGCTGGCCTTCACCCGCGCGAAGTCGGACACATCGTCAACGCGCGTGAACCAGTCGCTGTAGGCCGCGAGAAATCCGTTCCAGTCGGCGAAATACCTGACGGCGTCCTCGTACTGGTCGGGGCCGTCCCCGAGGCAGAAGACCGAGATCCCCGAGTCGCGATAGCGCGCCGCGTCGGCCGCCGTGAAACTGCCGGGCCGCGTGAGCCACTGCTCGATCTTCGGCGGCTTCACCGCGTAGTCCTCGAACTGAAACTGGTTGAGCAGGTCGATGACCGTGGTGGATTGCACGAGCCGGATGGCGCGCGCGGAGTACTCCGTCGCGGCCTCGGCGAACAGCCGGAAGCGGCCGCGCAGCACCGCCGGCGCGATCGCGCCCATGCCGAGCGCCGCGATTGCCTGACGTCGTGTGATCCCCATCGTCATTTCTCCGGCGCCGCGGTGAAGACCACGCGGCCGTCTTTGATCACGTAACGAATACGGCGCGTGTTGGTGATGTCGATCGAGGGATCTCCGTCGACGATCAGCAGGTCAGCCACTTTTCCGACCGCGACCGTGCCGCGCGCATCGTCCACGCCGATGGCGTGGGCGGCGCCGCGCGTCGCCGACACGATGGCCTGCATCGGCGTAAGACCCGCGCCCTTCACCAGCATCTCCATCTCGCGGTGAATCATCGGCAGCGCGTCCGCGCGCGACGTCATCGAATCCACGCCCGCGGCGATGGTCACGCCCAGGTCCTGCGCGCGATGCGTGACCAGATTCATCCAGGCGGTGCGAAGACCGCTCGGATCGTCTTTGGCCGGCCCCTCCGCGAGGATCCAGAGCGTGGGGTTCAGCGCGACATCATGATCCTTCATCGACTGCAGTACTCGCGTCATCACCGGGCCGTCGGCGGGCACGCCCGCAAAATCTCCGTGCGCGCGCTTGGTGAAGTCCGTGCTGGACGGCGAGCCCTCCCACACCAGATACGCCGCATGCGCGAGGTACTTCACGTTCGCGGCAATCAGATCGCTCGGCTTGGCGGGAAACACCGTGGCGTGCGCGATCAGCCGGATACTCTGGCGCTTCGCTTCCTCGCCGATGCGCCGCACGGTGGCCGCGTCGAGCGCCGCATACAACTTGATCGCCGTCGCGCCCGTGCCTTTGGCTGCCGCCACGGCGCGCACCAGATCGGTGTTCGCGTCGATCTCCTGATCCCACGGCGCCGCGCCGGGCCGAAAACCGATCGACGATGCCGCCACGCGCGGATCGGTCATGAACGCGGGCCCGCCGAAGAGCGCCGAGTAGTAGATCGTGGGCGACGCGATTTCTCCCGACAACTGCGCGCGCGCAAGGTCGCCGGTCAAGCGCGTGTCGCCGGCCACATCGAACACGGCGGTCACGCCACCCTGCAGGACCCGCTTCAACGTGGCGGCGGCTTCGTCCCACGGGTCACCGGACAGGTGGACGTGCGCGTCGATCAGGCCCGGCAGCAGAAACAGGCTGCGGCCGTCGATCGTCGTGACGGCGGCCGTGTTGGCCGGTGCGGCCAGGGCCGCGATCCTGCCGTCCTGAACGAAGACGTCGGCGTTGGCCGTCGGCGCTCCCCCGTTTCCGTCGAGCAGCGTGACGTGCTGAATCAGCAGCGTCGCCGCCGGCCGGGCCGGCCGCTGCGCGGACAGCGCGGCGCAGGGCACGACAAGCGCGCAGGCAATGGCGATGCGGGACCAGGACATGGCGGCGATCTTACTTGATGCCGCACTTGGCGGCCCGGTCGAGTAACAAGGCCTTTTCGCGCGCGTTCTTCGTCATTCCGGCTGCGCGCAGGAATTCCGCGCGCGCATCGCCATATCGGCTGAGCTTGAACAGCAGATCGCCGCGAACGCTGCGGAGCAGGTGGTAATTCTTCAGTGCAGGGTTGTCGAGCAGCTGATCCACGAGCTGGAGGCCTTCCTCTGGACCGAACGCCATACCCGCCGCCACGGCGCGGTTCAGATCAATCACCGGCGACGGCATCAGCTCCGCCAGCGCGTCATAGAGCGCGACGATCCGCGTCCAGTCGGTGTCGGCGGCGGTGCGGGCGCGCGCGTGACAGGCGGCGATGGCCGCCTGCAGCGTGTACGGTCCGAGCGCACCACCGAACGACTCCGCGCGATCGAGCGCCTGCAGTCCGCGATGGATCATGAGGTGATCCCACTCGGCGCGGTTCTGATCGAGCAGCAGCACCGGCTCGCCCGTCGGTCCGACGCGCGCGCGCAGCCGCGAGGCCTGGATCTCCATCAGCGATACGAGGCCGTGCACCTCAGCCTCGCCGGGTACCAGCTCCGCGAGAATGCGTCCGAGGCGCAGCGCGTCTTCACAGAGCGCCGGCCGCACCCAATCGTCGCCGGCGGTGGCCGAGTAGCCTTCATTAAAGATGAAATAGATCACCTGCAGGACGGACGACAACCGCGCGAGGAACGCCTCCCCGCGCGGCACGTCGAACGGCACGCGCGCTTCGGCCAGCGTCCGCTTGGCGCGAACGATCCGCTGCGCTACCGTGGACTCGGTCGTGAGAAACGCGCGCGCGATTTCGTCTGTCGTCAGGCCGCCCAGCATCCGCAGCGTCAGCGCCACGCGCGCTTCGGTGGACAACACCGGATGGCAGGCGGTGAAGACGAGGCGCAGCAAGTCATCGCCCACGTCATCATCCATACCGTCCTCGAGTTCCGGCACAGCCTCGGCCTGCCGCGCGTCGAGTTCGCGGCCAAGTTCCTGATGTTTGCGTTCGAGCATCTTGCGGCGCCGGAAGAGATCGAGCGCGCGATGCTTGGCCGTGGCCATGAGCCAGGCACCCGGGTTGTCCGGCACGCCCTGCTCAGGCCACTGTTTCAGCGCCGCCACCAGCGCGTCCTGCGCCAGGTCTTCCGCCACGCCAATATCGCGGGTGATGCGCGCGAGCCCGGCGATCAGCTTCGCCTGCTCGATGCGCCACACCGCATCAATGGCGCGGCGGATCTCGTCGGTCACCGATGGTCCGGCGCCGGCGGGTCGTGCATCAACCGGATTTCGGTCTCGCCTACGCCGACGACGGCGAAAAAGCGCTTGGTCAGTGCGATGGCGTGCTCTTTCGATGCGGCGTGCATGATCGCGTAGCCACCGATCAGTTCCTT
>JAKALV010000137.1 GCA_021824055.1 Acidobacteriota bacterium | reverse complement strand
GCTGCAGATCGTCAACGAAGAGATCGATGAAGCCGCGGAATGGCTCGGCATGCTCGTGGAGCTGTCGCAGGTGGCTCCGGAGCTCCCGGAGCTCAGGAACGAAGCGCTCGAGTTGCGTGCGATCTACGCAAAGGCGAGGGCCACAACACGGATGAAGCTTGAAAAGGGGCAAAGAGGCAAAGCGGCAAAGGGGCAATGAAGATCAAGAGCTCAGTGAACAACTGAGGCACGTGAAGAACAGCGCGCAACGAGTTCTTCATTGCCCCTTTGGCCCTTTGCCCCTTTGCCCCTTTTACAAATGTCAGCCTCTGAGAGCTGTCACCGGCGCAACCTTTGTCGCGCGCCGCGCTGGTATCCAACTCGCGGCCGTCGCGGCGCCGACGAGCACGACGAGCGCGGCGAAGGTGGCCATGGGATCGAACGGACTCGCCTGGAAGAGCAGGCTGCGAAGACCAATCGCCGCCAGGACCGACAGGCCGAGGCCGACGGTGAGACCGACGGCGCTGAGCACGGCCCCTTCCTTGATCACGAGCGACACCACGCTGTTGGGTGTGGCGCCGAGCGCCATGCGGATGCCGATCTCGCGCGTGCGCCTCGAGACGATGTACGCCTTCACGCCGTAGACGCCGATCGAGGCGAGGATGAGCGCCACGGCGCCGAAGACGCCGAAGATCGCGGCGCCAAGGCGGACCACCGCGAGCATGAAGTTGCGGTCGGCGTACTCGGCGCGCGTTTCCGCGCGCAGGATCGGCAGCGACGTGTCGACCTCGCCGAGCGCCCGGCGCAGCAGCGGCAGCATCGCGGCCTCCGCCTCAGGCGTGGCCGCGGCGGTGGTCACGTGGAAATACACGTCCGCGCGGAAGTCCTGGCTGAGCGGCGTGTAGATGTGCGCGACGGCGGCCTTGTCCGTGAGCTGGTGCTTGAGTCCCGGCGCCACGCCAACGACGTCGAGCACGATCGGCGCGTCGCCGTCCTGCCGGCCCTTGTACTGGACCTGCTGGCCCACCGGGTTGTCCTTGCCGAAGAGCTTGTCGGCCAGCACCTCGTCGATGATCGCGATGTGCGTCGGCGTCGGCGAGAACACCTCCGACTCGGTGAAATCGCGGCCGCTCATCATCTTCAGACCGAGCGCGTCGAAGTAGTCCGTGCCGATCGTCGTGGCGATCGATTCCACGAGATCGGTCTTGTCTTTCGTCTCGCTGCCACCACCGAGCTGCATCGACGTGCCGCCCGCCTTGGCGCCTTCGACCGTCGGCCCCGGCTTCTGCACGCTTCGGCTTTCGGTGATCTCGCCGAACGGCATGATCGACCCGAAGCCCGCGGCCTTGACGCCTGGCACGGCCCGCAGCCGGTCTTCCACGCGCTGGTAGAGCAGCCGGGTCTGATCGTGCGACCGGCCCGCCAGACTGGCGTCCACGTTGACGATCAGGCCGCGCTTGAATGTGAATCCGGGATCCACGCTCGCCGCTTCCACCGCGCCGCGGACAAAAAGGCCCGCCACGGTCAGCATCACGAGCGACAGCGCCAGTTGCGCCATCACCAGCACGTCACGCAACGCGAATCGCGAGCGCTTGCCGAGTTCGCCGGCCTGTTCTTTGAGCTCAGGCACCACATTCGTGCGCGCGAGCCGCAGCGCCGGTCCCAGGCTGAAGACGATGGTGCTCAGCATGCAGAACAGGAAGGTGGCGCCGATGATGCGGTAGTCGGGCGTGACGTCGAACGACAGCGTGATGGGCAGGAGCGGCGTCATCGCCGATGTCATCAGCTTGGTGGCGCTCGAGGCGAGGAGCAGGCCGCCGATGCCGCCGAGGATCGAGAGCACGAAGCCCTCCGTGACCAGCTGGCGCACCACGCGGCCGCGGCTGCCGCCGATCGCCATGCGAATCGCGAATTCCTTGGCGCGCGCGCCGTTGCGCGCCAGCAGCATGTTGGCCAGGTTGAACGACGCGATGAACAGCACCACCAGCGACATGCCCAGCAGAATCCCCGCCATCGGCAGGACGCCTTCATCGGCTTGCGGCGACGTGCTGATGCTCATGCGCGACATGGTCGTGGCGATCGTCTCGCGGTCCTTGAGGTTCGCCGGGTCGGCGCTGGCCAGTTGCGCGCTGACCGCCTTGAGCGCCGGCGCCACGGACGCGATCGTCGCGCCCGGTTGCAGCTGGCCGGCGAGGAACAGATTGAAGTGACGGGGGTCGCTGAGCGTGGTGGTCAGGCCGTCGCGCGCGAAGTCGTTCTGCAGCGAGTCGTACACGCCCGTCGGCACGAACGCGTCCGGCGTGAGCGCGACGATCGACCCGCCGAAGGCGCGCTGGGCGACACCGACCACGGTGAAAGCCCGGTTATTGAGCATGATCGTCCGGCCCAGCACGTTGTTGCTGCCGCCGAGCCGCTGCCACAACTGGTAGCTGATCACCGCCACCGGCACGTCCGCGCCCGGGCGTTCTTCGTCGGCTGTGAAACCGCGACCCAGCAGCGGCGGGGCGCCGAACGTGTTGAAGAAATCTTTCGTGACGATGTCGATGAAGAGCCGGCGGGTGGCGTCGCCTTCGCGCAAGCCGGCCATCGCCAGGTTGTGCGCGGACAGCGACGCGAAGATGTCCGATCGCTTTCTCAGCTCGTCAAAGGTCGCGAACGAAAACGCGCGGTACGAGTCGGGCTTGGTCGTGTCGCGATTGAACAGGCTGACCAATTCGCCCTGCGGATGTCCCACCCGGGGCTTCAGGAGCATGGTGTTGACGATGGTGAAGACCGCCGAGTTGGCGCCGATCCCGAGCGCGAGCACCAGGGCCGCGATCGCCGTAAATCCCCGGTTCTTCCACAACAATCTCAGCGCAAAGCGGACATCAGACACAAAGGTGCTCATGGCGGGTATAACGGCGAAAGGACGGCGACGGTTCCAAAGACAGAGACGGTTTGTTAAAGAGCCAAAGGGGCAAAGAGCCAAAGGGGCAATGAAGATCAGAAGCTCATAGACAGGCTGTCAGTGAGCTCTTGATCTTCATTGCCTCTTTGCCCCTTTGCCGCTTTGCCCCTTTAACAGTTATCTAATCCAGTCGCAGCTGGGCTGAAGCCCCAGGAGGTAGTCCATCGCCGCGTCCCCGATCGGCGCGCCGGGCGGGGCGGCGGGCATCGTCAGAATCCGTGTCGATGGATCGCCCGGCTTTGCGAGGAAGCGCCGAATGTCGCTGGCCAGCAACTGTGCATGGGCGCGCTCGGCGGTCGTTGCCGTGACCACGGCGCCGCGCGCGGACAGGCGCTGCTGCAGGGCTTTCAGCTTGTACGTGGCGATGGCGCGCACCTGCGACATCGGCGATGCGGCCGCGAGGCTCATCAGATGGCCGACCAGCACGCGCTGCAGGCCGCGCGAGATCTCGGCCTGATACGCGTCGGCCGGCTTCGCGTCGTACACCGTCGTGATCAGGCGGTCGATCACATCCTCGAGCCCGGGCAAGGAACCCCCCGAACCTCCCGAACCGGTTGCCTTCTGTTCGACCATCCGTGCCGCGCGATCCTCTGTGAGGATGAACCCCATCGTCATGTCGCCGGCCACGAATGCCGGCGTCAGCGCGTCGAACGCGCCACCCGTGTAGCGCGGGAACAGCTCGCGCGAGCCGGGGTAGCCGTCCGGGCGCGGCGGAATCTTGGCGAGCAGATCCTTCGGCAGCGCGAGCGCGTCGAGGGCGAGTGTGCTCATCAGCGCGTCGAGCGCGGCCTTCTGCTCGGCGGCCGTCGCCCAGGTGAACGGCGTACGGCCGTCGCCGCGGAACGCGTAGATGTAATTTTGCCCGGCGATCGTCGCCGCCGCGGCTTGCGCGGCGTAGCGATGGTGCAGGTAGACCGGCACCAGCACGTCTTCGAGCGATGACATCGGCCGGCCCGTTTGGATCGAGTGCTCGCCGAATTTCGAGAGCGCGACCTTGCGGAGCGCCATCAGGCGTGTGAGCTCCGCCGGCTGATTGACGCCGTTCGACCACTGGTCAACTTTCGGATGCAGATCCAGATCCTGATTGGTCAGGTAGCGCAGGTCTTTCGCCCATGCGTCGTTGAGGATCTTGTCGAGCGCGGCCTTCTCGTTCGTGCCGGCGGGGAAGTCGTTGTAGCCCCAGTTCACGGCCACCTTGTCCCATTCGCCGATGCCGGTCGCGTATGCGTCCGACAGGTCGATCGTGCCGTCGTTCTTCAGCGTGACGAGCGGATGCGGATAGTCCATCACGGAGATGCGGCCCATCGCGCTGTCGTAGTAGTTGTGCGAGAAGCCCAGCGTGTGGCCGGTCTCGTGCGCGCTCAGCTGACGAATGCGCGCGAGGGCGGCGGCCTCGAGCTCCGGCGGCTTCTCGTCGCCGGTGGCGTACGGCGACAGCAGGCCCTCGAAGATCATGTAGTCCTGGCGGATGCGCAGCGAGCCCAGCAGCACGTGTCCCTTCAGGATCTCGCCCGTCCGCGGATCGGTGATCGCCCCGCCGTAGCTCCAACCGCGCGTGGAGCGGTGCACCCAGTTGATCACGTTGTAACGCACGTCCATCGGATCGGCGCCCTCGGGCAGCAGCTCCACGCGGAACGCGTTGCGGTAGCCCGCGGCTTCGAACGCCTGGTTCCACCAGCTCGCGCCGGTGACGAGCGCCGAGCGCACCGGCTCGGGCGTGCCGGCGTCCACGTAATAGATGATGGGCTTCACCGGATCGCTGATCGCCGCGTTGGGATCCCGTTTGGCCAGCCGGTGCCGCGACGTCGTCCGCACCACCATGTCGGTGCCGAGCGGCGCCGAGTAGTTCATGTAGCTCACGTCGAAGTAACCCGAGCGCGCGTCGAACGGCCGCGCGACAAAGCCGGCGTTCCCAGAAATATCCGGTAGTTGGATGAACGAGTGGTGCTCGCGCAGCGTGATCGCGTCGGGCGACGGCGTGACGTCGCTGATCTGCCCACCCTGTTGCCCCGGACCCGCGCCCGGCGCATCCGTGACGAACGTCGTCGTCACTTCCATTTCGGTGTTGTTGGGAAAACTCTTCGTATTCGGCATGTAGATGGCGCTGCGGCTACGATCGAAGCGATACGAGGCCGG
This sequence comes from Acidobacteriota bacterium, assembly GCA_021824055.1. Lineage (GTDB taxonomy): Bacteria > Acidobacteriota > Vicinamibacteria > Vicinamibacterales > SCN-69-37 > SCUN01. Next base: position 3,243 of record JAKALV010000137.1, on the reverse strand, counting down.
GCGGAGGCGTTGGATCACGCCGTGGGCGTCGCGCATCAGGAAGTCGGTGGCGTCGACGAGCACGCGGCCGTCGCTTTCGGCGGCCACCGTGAAGCCCCAGATCACCGACGTCGCGAACGCGTCTTCCACGCGTTTGCGCTCGATCGCGCTGTTGGTCACGGCGCGGTAGCCGTAGTTGGGCTGGACCATCAGCACCTTCGGCCCCACGCGTTCGAACGAGACCACTCTGGTGTCGCCGAGCTGCGCGCGGTCGAGGCCGATGTCATTCGAGCCCAGGCCCGCTGCCAGGCCGGTCTGGTACAGAAACTCGTAGTTGAGTTTCGGAATCTCGATGAAGAGCGAGCCCGTGGGTTCGTCCCAGTAGATCGGGAAGAAGCCGTCGAGCTTCTGCATGCCGGCCGTGCGCGCCGAGATCGTCTGTCCCGGCCCGCCGCGTGCCGCACTCGTCTGCGCCGGCGGCGCCTGCGCATTCTTCACGGCGCCGATCGGCGCGACAAGGAACAGAGCCAACGACAGCGGAGTGAACACGCGAAGTAGCTTGGGCATAAGGCGCCATTGTAAGGGAAACATCCACCACGGAGACACCGAGACACGGAGAGCGGCCTTCAAAGGGCACTGTGAAGAGCTGTCTCCGTCTTGTCTCCGAGCCTCCGAGTCTCCGTGGTGAAGGACCTGGATCTTGACTTAGCTCTTCCACGGCACGCGTTTGACGACGGTGGCGCGGACCGCGAAGTACGTGAGCAGTCCGACCGGCCCGGCGAGGAACGTCAAGGCGAGGCAGGGGACCACGTAGCGGTGCGGCACGCCGAGGCGCTGCGCGTCGCGCACCTCCCATGCGCCGAGGAACAGGTCGAGCATCAGGTTGTGCATCCACATCGCCACCAGGATGTACGGGTCGCGCGCCATCGCCACTAATTGGGTGAGCGACCCGAGTCCGCCTCCATGCGGCACAAGCTGACCGGCCATCAGCATCGTCCACACCACGGCGAGCATGGCCGGCGTGACGTAGGCGGCGAGGACGCGCGTCCACTTCCACCAGGGTAGAACCGCGAGAAGAATCCACGCTGGCAGAATGCTGAGGTTGGCGAGGGCGAACAGCGTCCCGGGCGACATCCTCGTGATTCTACGGCCGGCACCGGACGGCCGGGTGGTTTTCCATTGCCAACCGCCGTTCGCCAAGGTCCAATGTCCCCATGGGCGTCGCGACTGTCTTTCGCCGGCTCTTCATTGCCCCATTGCCCCACTGCCCCATTGCCTCATTTCGTCTGATTGCCCTTTTGCCTCTTTGCCTCTTTGCCTCTTTAACGCTGTCTTGCGCCAATCCTGAACGCGCCCGTGTGAAAGCCACGACGCAGGCAAGCTACGACGCGAAGACCCTGAAGCTGTCCGAGATCACCTATGACAAGAACAAGGACGGCAGGATCGACACGTGGACGAAGATGGACGGCAGTCGTCCCGTCTCGTCGGAGATCGACACCGATGAAGACGGCAAGATCGACCGGTGGGAAGAGTACGGCCCGGACGGCAAGTTGGTGAAAGTCATGTGGGAGCGTCCGAAGCCGCCGACCGCGAAGGACCGGACGATGACGGGGAAGCCGGACGCGGCGGCGTTCATGGGGCCCGACGGCGCGGTGGAGCGGATTGAGTATTCCGAAGTGTCGGAGTTGGACCCGACGAAGACGCAACGCGTGGTGCGCCGCGAGTTCTACCGTGATGCGCATCTCGTCAGGGCCGAAGAGGACACGCTCGGCACCGGCATCATGGATCGTTTTGAGTACTACGATGCCAACGAGCGGCTCGTCGCCGTAGAGCTCGACGAAACCGCCGACGGCAAGCCGGATCGCCGGCTCAACTACAGCCCGGAGGGCGTGCTGCTCTCGATCGAAACAGGGCCGGACGGCAAGGGCGGATATCTCAAGAAGACGATTCCAGGGAAGTGAAGCGTCCGGCCGGACGCATGAGAGCGGCTGGCTCGAGAACATCCGATACGCGACGTTTCCGATGCCGCAGAGCCGCAGCCCGCAGCAGCGCCGGAGCTAGACGACCGACCGGCTCACAGCATCGCCATCTTCGGCAAGGCGTGAAACGCCTCGCTCACGCATAGAGCACCGACCGGATAACGTCCGCGGTCACTTCATCCAACCCGCCCACGATCACATCCGCCGTGAGCTCGCCCGCCGGATACGAGTGGGTGATCGCGATGGTCTTCATGCCGGCCGTCCGGGCCGAATCGAGGCCCCATCTGGAATCTTCGATCGCGACGCACGCCGACGGATCCGCGCCCAGCCGGCGCGCGGCTTCGAGATAGGGCGCGGGATGCGGCTTGCTCCGCGGCGCGTCGGCCGCGCCCACGATCGTCTGGAAGTGATGCTGCAGGCCGGCCCCAGTGAGGATGTGCTCGATCTCTTCGCGGAACGCGCCCGACGCGATGCCCAGGGGAAACACCGCCGCCAGGCGTTCGATGCACGCCGGCGCGCCCGGAAACAGCACGGCGCCGGAGGCGATCAGCCGCTCGAATACCAATCCCTTTTCGTGGATGAACTCGCGGACGAAATCCGACAGGTCGGCGTCCGGCGCAAACCGCCCCTGATCGCGCGCCACGGCTTCGGCCATGTCGGCGTCGCTGTAGCCGAGATACTTCGCGTAGTACCGCGCCTGGTCGAGCGGCACGCCGCGTTGGGCGAGGACGATGCGCGACGCCTCGAAGTGCAGCATTTCGGTGTCGGCGATGACGCCGTCGAAGTCGAAGATGACAGGCATAGTTCCGCAGGCCTGAAGGGCTGCGGCTACGACTAGAATACAGGCCATGGTCCGACGAGGCATCATTCTGGCCGGCGGCGCGGGCACGCGGCTGTATCCGGCCACGCGCGCGGTGTCGAAGCAGCTGCTGCCGATCTACGACAAGCCGATGATCTACTACCCGCTGAGCACGCTGATGCTCGCGGGCGTGCGCGACATTCTGGTGATCTCGACGCCGCGCGACACGCCGGCGTTCGAGCGGCTGCTCGGCGACGGGCATGAATGGGGCCTGCACCTCAGCTACGCGGTGCAACCCAATCCCGGCGGCCTCGCGCAGGCGTTCGTCATCGGCCGCGAGTTCGTCGGCACCGATCCATCGGTGCTCGTGCTGGGCGACAACCTGTTCTACGGCAACGATCTGGCGGACCGCCTGGCCACGGCCGGCCAGCGCACGGCCGGCGCCACCGTGTTCGCGTATCACGTCAAGGATCCGGAGCGGTACGG
>JAKALV010000136.1 GCA_021824055.1 Acidobacteriota bacterium | reverse complement strand
GCCCGACTGCGCCTTGAACGGGCGCAGGTCGAAGATCAGCTCGTGCGCCACGCGGCCGTTGGCGCCGGTGTAGAGCACGGGATACGCCTTCTCGAGGCGCGCCTTCAGATAGTTGGCGTTGAGGATGGCGAACTCGGTGGCCGCGGTCATGCCGTCCGCGCCGAGCATGCGGACGTAGCCGTACGAGATCAGCAGAATGCTGGCGCTGCCCCACGGGGCCGCCGACACGGCCGAGATGGCCTGGTCGCCGCCGGTCTTCATCACCGGATGGCCAGGCAGGAACGGCGCCAGATGCGAGGCCACGCCGATCGGGCCCACGCCGGGTCCGCCGCCGCCGTGCGGAATCGCAAACGTCTTGTGCAGGTTCAGATGGCACACGTCCGCGCCGATCGACGCGGGACTGGTGATGCCGACCTGCGCGTTCATGTTCGCGCCGTCCATGTAGACCTGCCCGCCGTGCTCGTGCACGATCGAGCAGATCTCGCGGATGCCGGTCTCGAACACGCCGTGCGTGCTCGGGTACGTGACCATCAGCCCGCACAGATTCGCCGCGTGCTCGGTCGCCTTCGCGCGAAGATCCTCGACGTTGATGTTGCCGTGCTCGTCGCACGCGACGATCACGATCTGCATGCCGGCCAACGCCGCGCTCGCGGGATTGGTGCCGTGCGCCGATTGCGGGATCAGCACCACCGTGCGGTGCTGGTCGCCGCGGGAGTGGTGATACGCGCGGATGACGAGCAGGCCGGTGAACTCGCCCTGCGCGCCTGAATTCGGCTGCAGCGAGACGGCCGCGAACCCCGTGACCGTCTTCAACGCCGTCTCGAGCTCGCGGAAGATCTGCTGGTAGCCTTCCGCCTGGTCGGCCGGCGCGAACGGGTGCATCCGCGCGAACTCCGGCCACGACACGGGAATCATCTCCGCCGCGGCGTTGAGCTTCATCGTGCACGAGCCGAGCGGGATCATCGCGGTGTCGAGCCCGATGTCCTTGCGCTCGAGCGCGCGCACGTACCGCATCATCTCGGTTTCCGAGTGATAGCGGTTGAACACGGGGTGGGTCAGAAACGGCGTCTTGCGCAGGAGCGCCGCCGGCAGCGTGTACTGCACTTTGCCGGGCTCGGGTAGCGCGGAGTTCTCCGCGCGCGACGCCGTGGCAAACACGTCCACGATGTCCGACAGATCCGCGTCGGTCACGGTCTCGTTGAGAGCGATCTGAATGACGCCGCGCTCCGGGTAATAGAAGTTGATCTTGCGCGCCAGCGCGCCGGCCTTCACGGCCTTCACCAGCGCGGGCTCGCCGACCAGGCGCAGCGTGTCGAAGCAGGCCGCGTTGGTCTGCTTCCAGCCCAGGCCTTCGATCGCCGCGCTCAGCCGCAGCGTCTGCTCCTTGACGCGGCGGGCGATGGCCTGAAGGCCTTCGGGCCCGTGATACACGGCGTAGAACGCCGCGATGTTCGCCAAGAGCGCCTGCGCCGTGCAGATGTTGGACGTCGCCTTCTCGCGGCGGATGTGCTGCTCGCGCGTCTGCAGCGCCATGCGATACGCCGGGCGCCCCTTCGCGTCCACCGACACGCCGATGATGCGCCCCGGCGCCTGCCGCACGAACGCCTCGCGGGTGGCGAAGAACGCCGCATGCGGGCCGCCATACCCCATCGGCACGCCGAACCGCTGGGCGCTGCCGAGCACGACGTCCGCGCCCATCGCGCCCGGCGGCGTGATCAGCACGCACGCGAGCAGGTCCGTGCCCACCGCCACCAGCACGCCGGCCTCATGCGCGGCGGCAATCAGGGCGCCGAAGTCGTGCACTTCGCCGTGGTCGTCGGGCGTCTGCAGATACAGCCCGTACGCGTCCGCGTCGAACGCCACCGGCTTCGCGGTATCGACGTACTTCAACGTGATGCCGAGCGGCGTTGCGCGGGTCTCGAGCAACGCGCGCGTCTGCGGGAAGATGCGCTGCGACACCAGGAACGTGTGCGCGCCGCTCTTCTTCGACACCCGCTTGAGCAGCGTCATCGCTTCGGCCGCCGCCGTGGCTTCGTCGAGCAGCGAGGCGTTGGCCACGTCCATCCCGGTCAGGTCGCGCACCATCGTCTGGAAATTGAGGAGCGATTCCAGGCGGCCCTGCGCGATCTCGGCCTGATAGGGCGTGTACGGCGTGTACCAGCCCGGATTCTCAAACACGTTGCGCAGGATGACGGCCGGCGTGATCGTGTCGTAGTACCCGAGGCCGATGTAGCTGCGCGCGACCTGGTTGCGCCCGGCGATATCGCGCAACTGCCGGAAGTACCCGGCTTCGCCGACCGCCGGCGGCAGGTTGAGCGGGCGCGCCAGCCGGATGTCGGCCGGCACCACCTCGTCGATCAGTTGTGTGAGCGTTGACGCACCAACGGCCGAAAGCATGTCGCGGACTTCATCGCCGCGCGGGCCGATATGACGGGACGCAAAAGTACCGGATGCTGGGACGGTCATTCGTGAACGCTTTCCCTACTTGGTCAGAGCTTCGTATGCGGTGGCGTCAAGCAGCGACGCCGCTTCTCCAGCGTTGGACACCTTCAACCGGATCATCCAGGTGTCGTGCGGTTTCGAGTTGACGAAATCGGGATGGCTGCCGAGCTCGCCGTTGACGGCGGTCACCACGCCCGAGACCGGCGAGAAGAGTTCCGAGACCGCCTTGACGGACTCGATCGTGCCGAACGCCTCGCCTTGCTTCAGCGTGCGGCCCACCTCCGGCAGCTCGACAAAGACCACGTCGCCCAACTGCTTCTGCGCGAAATCGGTGATGCCCACCGTGGCTTCGGCGCCAGCAACGCGCACCCATTCATGATCGTTCGTGTACTTCAGATCGGCCGGATACATGCAGGACTCCTGTCTGACGTTGTGACTACGGGCGCGCTACTTGCCGGCGCGCGTGTAAAACGGTTGCGGCACCACATGCGCCGTCACCTGACGGCCGCGGACATCAATACTCAGCACACTCCCCACGGCGGACATCGAGACCGGCACCATCGCAAGACCGATCGCTTTCTTGAGAAACGGTGTCTGCGTGCCACTCGTCACCACGCCCACCTGCGCCCCCCCCGCCACCACGGGATACCCGTGGCGCGCGATGGCTTTGTCCATCACTTCAAACCCCACCAGGCGGCGCGTCAGGCCGCCCGCCTTCTGCTCGAGCAGCACGTCGCGCCCGAGGAACTCGGCCTTCTGCCAGCCGACGATCCAGCCCAGGTCGGCCTCGAGCACCGTGGTCTCGTCGTCCATGTCGCTGCCGCACAGGCGCATCGCCGCTTCGAGCCGCAGCGTGTCGCGCGCGCCCAGACCGCACGGCTGGAGGCCGCGGCCGGCGCCGGCTTCGAGCAAGGCGTTCCACATCTTTTCCGCCCCGGCCGGCGGCAGGAAGATCTCGAATCCATCTTCGCCGGTATAGCCCGTGCGCGACACCGTGACCCGCTGCCCCGCCACCTCACCCGTGCCGAACCAGTAGTACTTCATGGCCGGCAGATCCATCGAGGTGAGCGTCTGCAGAATCGCTTCCGCTTCCGGCCCCTGGATCGCGATCAGCGCATAACGCGAGCTGGCGTTGACCACCGCCACGTCTCCGCCGCGCTGCCGCGTGTTGTTCTGAATCCACTCGTAGTCTTTGACAATGTTGCCGGCATTGACGACGAGCATGAAGTGGTCGTCGGCGAAGCGGTAGACGAGAATGTCGTCGACGAATCCGGCCGCGGGTGTGGTGAGCGCCGAGTATTGAATCTGGCCGATCGCCAGTTTCGAGGCGTCGTTGCAGGTCAGGTGCTGCACCGCGGCGAGCGCCTGGGGACCGGCGATCTCGATCTGGCCCATGTGGCTGACATCGAACAGACCCGCCTTGGTGCGCACCGCCATGTGCTCGTCGATGATGCCCGTGTACTCGACGGGCATGTCCCACCCTCCGAACTCAACCATCCGGGCGCCGTGAGCGCGATGGCGAGCATGCAGAGGAGTTTTCTTGAGGGTGGGAGGGTAGGTCACGCGCCTATCAACGTACTATCCCGCTCCCGACAGGGTCAAGGCATTGCGGCGGCACATCCACCGCCGCCGAGATCCCGGCATGCGCATTTCTCGCCTCGCCACGCGGCCCCGCCGGCCCCGCTTCGCTCAAATAGGTCGTCAGCGTGTGATACGTGATGCCCAGTTGCTCGCAGGCCAGACGCCGATTGCCGTGGCAGCGTTCAAGGACCAGACGACTGTACCGGCGCGCCCATGTACGCAACGAGTAGTCGCGCCCGGTGGCCATGTCGATCGTCAGCGCGGTGTATTCCTGCGTGATGTCCCCGGGCAGATCGTCGAGACAGATCTCCGGGCCGGGCGCGAGCGCCACGGCGCGCTCGATCACGCGCTCGAGTTGCCGGACGTTGCCGGGCCAGTCGTACGCCACCAGCGCCTCCAGCGCGGCATGCCCCATGCGCCAGTCCCTCGCCTCCCGGTGCCGCCCGAGCACATACCGCACCAACTCCGGCACATCGTCTCGCCGCATGCGGAGCGGGGGCACGTGGACCTCGACGCCGGAGAGCCGGTAGTACAGGTCCGCGCGAAAGCGATGCTCGCGCACCAGCAGCGCCAGCGGCCGGTTCGTGGCGGCCACGATGCGCGTGTTGATGCGATGACCGCCGTGCCCGCCCACCTTTTCCACGCAGAGATCCTGCAGCACGCGCAGGAGCTTGGCCTGCGCGGTCAACGACAAGTCGCCGACCTCGTCGAAGAACAGCGTCCCGTCTTCCGCAAGCTCGAACTTGCCCCGCCGCCCGCGCACGCCCGTGGCCGTCCGCTCCTCGATGCCGAAGAGCTCGGTTTCGACGAGCGTCTCCACGATCGCCGCGCAGTTGACCGCGACGAACGGTCCGCGACACCGCCGGCTCCGCGCGTGCACCTCGCGGGCGGCCAACTCCTTGCCGGCGCCGCTCTCGCCTTCGATCAGCACCGTGAAGTCTGTTCTCGCCACGCGCTCCAGCCGTTCGCGCAGCGCCGCCATCGCCTGACTCCCGCCCACTAACATCAGCGCCTCCGTCGGACGCTGTATCAAGTTGGGTGCCACCTGCGAGGCGACAACGCGCGAGTGAATGCGGAACGGCGTCGTATGGGAGCGGGTAACACGGACCCGTCATGGCTCGAGGCGGCAGCAGCCGCGGTAGCACGGACCCGCGGCGGTCAGACGGATCACGCGCCATGTCACCACGCGCGCATGTCCCGCGCTCCCCTCGATGCCAGTCACGCCAGGCCATCGCCCCACCAGCTCGATGGCCTGGCCCGGCCGCAGGCGCACCGCGCCCTCGAGCCAGAACTGATCGCGCGCGGCGTCGAGCAGCCGCACGTCCTGTCCGAGCGTCAACCGGTTTCGCCCCGCCGCAATCATCGCCTGCCGCGCCATCGTCACGCCTCCAGCCACTCGTGCCGCCCGGGGTCAAACCGCAGGACGCGCGTGCGCCCGGTCACGCCGGCAACACGCACGGCGTACTGCGCGCCGCCGGCCGATCGGACGTAGACCGTGCCGGCCGTCGCCGTGCCGTTCGGAGTGAAGCTCGCGATATCACTCGAGCCAAACCGCACCGCGTCCGCCGATCCCGCGCCGTTGTCTGGATCCGGCAATGCGGGATCGATCGCCAGGGCCACGCCGGCAAACAGCTCGCCGACATCCACCGCCGCCGCGGCGCACTCGTCGCGCCCCGCGAGGATGTCGGCCCGCCGAACACCGTTGCCGTTGCCATCGACACAGCGCCGAACGCGCCAGCGGCCCGCCGCTTGCGCAAAGACGAGCGCCGAGGTCGCGGAGCGGGCCACGGCCTCCATGCGCGCGCGCCGGCACTCGGCCGCGAGGAACTGCGCGGCCTGGCGCGCGCGGCCCGCATCAACCGAGGAGGCGAGCAACGGCGCGGACATCGCGGCGACGGTGGCGGTCAAGGCGAGCGCGAGCGTCACCTCCACCAGCGAGACGCCGGCCGGCAGGCCGCGCCCTGCGCGTTCGCCGGCCGGCTCCCGGCCACCCGCACGGCTCACAGGCCAACGGCCTTGGGCGGCACAACCGTGATCATCGGCTTGAGCTTCAGGAACATCTTTTCGCCGATCCCGCGCACGTTCATCAGCTCCTCGATCTTCTTGAAGCCACCGTTCTTCTGCCGGTATTCGACAATCCTCGTGGCCATCGCCGGCCCCACGCCAGGCAACGTCTCCAGCTCCGCCGCCGCCGCCGTGTTCAGATTCACGGGCGTCGTCACTTTCTCGCGCGGCGCGGGCGGGGTCTGGGCCGGGCCCTGAGCGAGCGCCGGGGCGGTCATGGCGACGAGCAGCGCGGCCGCTGAAAGGATCATGGCCAGGGTGGGTTTCAGTCCTCGTGTCTGCAACATGTCTCAGTCCTCATGCGCGGCCGTTTCCCGCATCGCTCGCGTCCGATGGGATCCGGCGACACCGATAATGGCGACGGATGCAGGGTCGGGCACCGCGCCAATGTCGGTCAGCCGGCTCCCGCCCGGTTTGAGAGCAAGCCTCCGGCCAACTCGAGCAACGTCGAGATGACTGCGTAACTAATTGATCGCGAGAACGTTGCGCGGCGCTTAATCGAAGACGACCTATCGCTGATGGCCGCGACGGGCAACTACAGGCGACGGCGGGCCCTTCGAGTTGCGCCTCGTCACAAATCTAATCACCGTGAAGGACGTAAAGAACGTGAAGGAATTTCTTTATGTTCTTCACGTCCTTCACGGTTGAATGTTCTTATCGTGTTGACGGGTCGTGCGGTACCAGGCCACCGTGCGGCGCAGACCTTCCTCGAAGCCCACGATCGGCGTGTAGCCGAGCAGCTTCTGGGCCTTCTGAATATCCGCCTGGGAATCGCGCACGTCGCCCAGCCGCAAGCCCTTGAACTCCGGCGCCATCGCGGTGCCCATTACGAGGTTGAGCGTGTCGAGCAGCTGCAGCAGCGACACGCGCCCGCCGGTGGCGACGTTGATCACTTCCCCGCTCGCCTCGGGCGCCGTGCAGGCGCGCAGCACGCCGTCCACGACGTTCGCCACGTAGGTGAAGTCGCGGGTTTGCGCGCCGTTGCCCAGAATGATGGGCTGGGTGTCAGCGGCCAGCGCCTTGATGAACAGCGAGATCACCCCGGAGTAAGGCGAGCTGGCCTGCTGGCGCGAGCCGAACACGTTGAAGTACCGGATCGTCACCGTTTCCAGCCCGTACAGCTGCGTGAACAGCCGGCAGTACTGCTCGGCCACGAACTTCTGCAGCGCGTACGGCGACTTGGGCGCGGCGGGCATGTCCTCGCGCTTCGGCAACGTCGGCGAGTCGCCGTAGGCCGACGATGACCCGGCGTAGACGAGGCGCTTGACCCGGTGCTTGCGCGCGGCCAGCAGCACCTGCAGCGAGCCGTCGACGTTGGCGCGATGCGACCGGAGCGGATCGTCGATCGACCGTGCCACCGACGGGATCGCGGCCTGATGCAGCACGTAGTCGGCGCCGGCGATCGCGCGATCGGCGATGGCGGGGTTTGACAGATCCCCGTCAATCACCTCAACGCCGGCCGGCACGTTCTCGCGCAGCCCGCTGGAGAAATCGTCGGCCACGCGAACCGTCTCGCCCCGGCGCAGCAGTTCCTCGACCAGATGCGATCCGATGAAACCGGCCCCGCCGGTGACCACGTAGAGCGGCATTACTTCGGCCAGCCGTTCTGCGGAAGCCCGGGCAGAAGCTTCAGCGCGTTCTGGTAGTAGAGCTTCTTCAGCACCATGTCCGGCAGATCCATGCCGTAGAGCTTCCAGAACGCGTGATAGTTGCGGTAGTAGTCGAAGTACTCGTCTTTGGTCTCGAACACGCGCCAGTAATACGGATATTCCTCGGGCGCCCACGCGTCCTTGCCGAACAGAATCCGATCCTGGTACTTCACGAAGAAGTCGTGCGCGGCGCGCGGCTGGCGGCCGAAGTCGTACAGCACGGCGCCCACCTCGAAATACACATTCGGAAATTCGTCGAGCAGCTTCCCGCACTGCGCCAGGTCCTGCGCGCACCAGCCGAAGTGCGCGGCCACGAACTTGGTGTTCGGATGCTTGCGGAACAGGTTGTTGCGCTGCGTCATCAGGTCGGCGAACTTGACGTCACCGGGCCTGTAATGGCGGCGATCCGCGAAGAGCGCCAGCTCGAGCCATCGCTCGTTGTGCATGTCGAGCGGCGCAAAGAACTCCGGCGGCTCGGCGGTGTGCATGAACACGAGCATGTTCAGCCGCGCGCAGGCGTCCCAGAACGGGTCCAGCTCCGGGTCGTCGATCCTGAGCAGGCTGCCGTCCGGCTTCCGCGTGAACAGACCGAAGCTCTTGCTGATTTCGCCGATGCCGATGGCGCCGGCCTTGACGTCCGCTTCGAGCTGCGCGATCGCCTTGGCGGCCCAGCCCGGTCCGACATTCGAGAAGTTCACGCCCGTCAGAATGCGCACGCGATCCCTGTTCGCGCCGCTCGCATTCACCGCGTCCATGCGCGTCTTCAGGGCCGGCCCCGACGAGTCGTCCGCGCTGATCATGACGCGCAGGTTGAGCTTGTCCATGTCGTTGACAAGACTGGT
>JAKALV010000135.1 GCA_021824055.1 Acidobacteriota bacterium | reverse complement strand
TCGCTGCCCCACGAGAACTTCCAGTAGTACGTCGTGCCGGCGCTCAAAGTGAAGACGGAATTCAATCGTGTGGCGGTGTCGGGCTCGTAGCGCTTGGTCAAGTCGGTCGCCGACCCGTAGAGGCAGCGGAACGTGATGGCGTTCGGCGGAAACCCGGCGGTGCCGCGATATTGAATATCCACGCGGTAATCGTCGGTGATGAAGTCCGGCCCGTCGCTGGACATCGAGAAGACCTTCACCTTGTCGCCAGGGCCGTTGGCCTGGAGGCCTTCGACTTCCATCGAAAATTCACCGGCGAGCACGGTGCCCGGAATGGTGTAGCGGACGTAGGACTGGCTGTTGTCGATCCTGATGCCCTTGCCGGCGACGAACGTCGTGCTGCCGAACCGCTCGCCGACGGTCTTGCCGTTCGAGAGCACGTCGCGGACTTCGCCGGTGCGGATGTAGCCGCCCTCGGGAGAGACGAACGCCGCCGCCGCGGACCAGGGGCCCGTATGCAACAGGTATTCCGCGCGGACGCGCCACGTGTAGGTTCTTGCGAAATCCAGCGTCGAGGTCACCGTGTAGGACGGCGTGGCCATCAGTCCCGACTCCTCCACCTTCGTGCCGGCCTCATTGAACAACTGGAACCGGTACTGCAGGGGCGTCGTGCCGCCGTCGGCCGGTGCCGTGGCGGTCAGTGTGGGGTTGTCGGCCGACACCTGCTGCTTGTTGATGGGCGAGGCCGGCGCCGGCGCGCTGACTTTCAGCGTGGAGCCATCGGCGGCCGGAGTATTACTGGCCGTCGGCACCGCCGGCGATGTCGGCGCCGCGGACCGGCTGCACGCGACCGCCACGGCCAGCGCACACGCGATCGCCGGGAACAGGACGCGGGCTCGCCGCTCGACGGAACTGGGGACGGTCAGCATCAGCACTCCTCGGCAGATCGTGGGCTCCGCCGCGCACCGATGCCCGCCGGAATCGGCAGCATACCAAGGCGCAGTGGTCTGTTTCAATTCGAATATGCTTCCATGCGTAATTATCCAGTAATAATTATTTCGCCGCGCGCGGCGTGTGCGGGTACGATGTCGTGCATGGAGACGATCAGGCACAGACCCGGACGGCCCCGCAAGTACGCACGGCCCTCCCGCGCCGTCACGGTGACCCTCCCGGAAGACGTCATTGCGCGCCTGCAGAGCGTCGACGGCGATCTGGGGCATGGCATCGTGTCCTTGGCCGAACGCCGGCGCGGCGCGGCCTCACCATCCGGGCCGGTGGCGGGCATCTCCCGGTACGGCAGCCACGCCGTGATCCTCGTGACGCCGCTGAACGCTCTACGGCGCCTGCCCGGCGTGGAGTTGGTGCCGATCGGCGGCGGCCGCGCCCTTATTTCCCTGGCCGCGCCGCATTCCATTCCGCAGCTGGAACTCGCCGTGCGCGACGCGGTGGAGCACGCCCGGGCCGGATCCGCCGAGCGCCAGGCGCTCGAGGCCGTCGCCGAGATCCTGCGGAACGCCCGCCAGTCTCCCGGGGTGTCGCTCCAGGAACGCACCATCATCGTCCTGGAACCGAAGCGCCAGCGGCGCAGGGCCTGACGCGACACGGAACTCGCGGATTCGGGAGGCACGCTTCGCACGTCTTTGTGCGACAGGTGAAGTTCGTGGGGCTTCGTGCGTGGTTCGGGGAACTTCGAACGAGGTTCGGGGGCATCGCTTGTAGTTCGGGAGGCTTCGCGAGGCAGTCCCGTTCGGCCCGCGCCCTCGCGATTTCCGATTCCCGATTCCCGATTCCCCGATTCCCCGATTCCCCGATCAGAACCGCACTACGCGCGGAGCCTCCCGAACCACTTTCGAAGGCGCCCGAACCTCGTGCGAAGGCCCCCGAACTTCATTCGTTGCCTGGCTCAATCCGAACGTCAACCGCCTTGCCCCTGATGGTTGTTTTTCGCAGTGACTCCATGATGTGTTCTGCCATCTGCTGCGGCACTTCGACGAGCGAGTGCTCGTGCGCGATCTTGATGGCGCCGAGGTACTTCGACTGGATGCCGGCTTCGCCGGTGATCGCGCCGACCAGGTCGCCGGGACGGACCGCGGCCTTCTTGCCGACGCCGATGCGCAGCACCGTGATGCGCGACATGTCGATGTCGCCGGCGGGCGCGGCGGCGGGTCGTTTGGGCGAGTGCTCGCGCGGCCGCCCGCGCGGCCGTTCACGGGCGCGCTCATCGAAGCGCTCGCGGCCCGCGCCAGCGTTTCGTGCTGGCCGCGGCGCGTATGCCGGCGCGGCGGACGGGGCCGGAATCTCGGCTTCCGGCTCGGTGCCGTCGCCATGCGACGCTTCGTGCAGCATCGCGATCGCCGCGGCGGCGATGTCGGCCACGTCGAAGTCCTGCGAGAGCGATTTCACGAAGACCTTGACGCCATCCAGATCACCCGCGGCGATCCGGTCGGTGAGCGCCGTCCGCGTGGCTTCGAGGCGTTTGGCGCGCAGGTCGGAGACCGTGGGCAGCGGGGCCACCTCGATCGCCTGCTTGGTGAGGTTCTCGATGCTGCGCAGCAGCCGCCGCTCGCGCGGATCCACGATCGAGATCGCGATGCCCTCGCGGCCCATGCGGCCGGTGCGGCCGATGCGGTGCACGTACACCTCGGGCGCGTTCGGGACGTCGTAGTTGAACACGTGCGAGACGTGCTCGATGTCGAGCCCGCGCGCGGCGACGTCGGTGGCGACGAGCATGTCGGCCTTGCCGGTGCGGAACATGTTCATGACGCGGTCGCGCTGCTTCTGCTCCATGCCGCCGTGCAGGGCCTGCGCGCCGTAGCCGTGCGCCTTCAGCGTGTCGTTGAGCTCGTCCACTTCAATGCGCGTGCGGCAGAACACGATCGCGCTCTTTGGATTCTCGAACTCGAGGATGCGGCCGAACGCTTCCATCTTCTGGTGCTTGCTCACGATGTAGGCGACCTGGCGGACACGGGCCACTTTGCCGGGCGCGCGCTTCTCGCGGGCGATGGTGATGCGCTCGGGTTGCTTGAGATGCTTGTTGGCGATCGAGGCGATCCGCGGCGCCATCGTGGCGGCAAACAGCGCGGTCTGGCGCGTGGCGGGCGTCTCGCTGAGAATCGCTTCAAGGTCTTCGGCGAAGCCCATGTCGAGCATCTCGTCCGCTTCGTCGAGCACCAGCACCTGCAGCTCGGTCAAATCGAGCGTCTGCCGGCGCATGTGATCGAGCGCCCGGCCCGGCGTGGCGACGACGACCGACGCGCCGCGCATCAGCCCGCGGATCTGCTGGTCCATCGGCGCGCCGCCGTAGAGCGGCACCACGGTCAGATTCGTGCCCTTGCTGTATTTCTGGACCGCCTCGGCCACCTGCATCGCCAGCTCGCGCGTCGGCACGAGCACCATGCCGAGCACGGCGGGGAAGCGCTTGGCCGGCGACTTGAGGTTCGGCGTGATCGGTCCCTTCGCCTTCGCGCCGCTCTTCATCAGGCGCTCGAGCATCGGCAGGGCGAACGCGGCGGTCTTGCCCGTGCCGGTGCCGGCCTGGCCCACGAGGTCGCGGCCCGACAACAGGACGGGAATGGCTTCTTTCTGAATCGGCGTCGGCTCTTCGTAGCCCAGCGCGTTGACGGCGGAAACCAGCGCCGGCGCAAGGCCGAGCGACGCAAACGTATTCATATATTGATCTTACTTGTTACTTGTAACTTTCCCCCTGTAACTTGCCCTTCTCCGGTAGCAGCACCACGTGCACAAAACGCCGCGTGTCGAGGTACTGCCGTGCGGCCTGCTGGATCATGGCGGCGTCGATCTTCCTGTAGAAATCGGGCACCGCGAGCAGCGTGGCCGGGTCTTCACCGTACTGGTACTTGAACGCGATCTGGCTCAGCCAGTAGGCGTTTTGTTTGGTGTTGGCTTCGAATTCACGCAGGAACGTCTCTTTGGTGTCGGCCACTTCCTTCTCGGTCGGGCCACCGGCCTTGAGCTTCTCGATCTCCGCGAAGACCGTCTTGGTGAGCGCCTCGACGCGCTTCGGATCGCTGCCGAACGCCACTTCAAAGGAGTACTCCTCACGCGGGAACTTCGACACGTTCGGCGACGCGTTGACGCTGTAGGTGCCGCCGAGGTCCTCGCGCAGGGTTTCGCGCAGCCGGTTTTCGAGTACGTTCGCCATCGCCCGGATGGCCACGCGCTGTTCCTGGTTGTACGGAAACGCGCCGTTGAAGATGATCGACGTCTGGCTCTTCGGTTCCATGCCTTTCTCGACGGTCTTCTCGACGACGCCCGCCGGCGGACGCATGCCGACATCGCGCCAGGTTTCCTTGCGGTGCGTCGACGGCAACGAGCCGATGTACTTCTCGACCAGGGGTTTCATCGCGGCCAGATCGAAACTGCCGACAAACACGAAGGTGAAGTCGCTCGCGTCCGAGAACCGGTCCTTGTAGAACGCCAGCGACTTGTCGAGATTCATCTGACTGAGCGTCTCGACGGTCATCGGGCGAGCGCGCAGGTTGTCCTGGGTCATCGCCGAGGTGAGCGTGGTGTAGAACGCGTACTCGGGCCGCGCGGCCTGATTGGCCAGCATGGCGCGGCTCTGCGTCACGATGGTGTTGAAGATCGCCGCATCCGCGCGCGGTTCGGTGAACCGCAGGTAGATCAACTGGAACATCGTCTCGAGATCCTTCTTCGAGCCGCCGCCGCTGATGCTTTCGTCCAGGTCGCCGATGGCCGGCGAGGCCGACGCAATCTTGCCCGTCAGCGCTTTCCGCAGGTCGAGCATACCCAGTTTGCCGAGGCCGCCCGCGGCCAGCACGCCGGCTGCGGTCGAGGCCGGAATGAAATCCGCATCGCTGGCGAGCGACGTGCCGCCCGGGCTCGTCGCGCGGAACACGATCTCATCGTCTTTGAACGTCGTCGGCTTGAGGACGACCTTGACGCCGTTCGACAGGTCCCACTCGGTGATGCCGATGCTGTCCTTGGTGGCGGTCTTCGTGATGGCGCCTGGCGTTGGCGTGGCGTCGAAGAACGGCTGCGTCTCCACGTTGTCGACGTATGCGGCGAGCGGCGCACTGGTGGCGCCGGCCATCGCGGCGGCGAGCGTGGCCTCCGTCGGAACCGTGAGGCCCGGCTTGTCCGGCGCGCTGATGACCACGACACGGTTGCCGTCGGGGACCCAGGTCTTCGCGAGCGCGTTGATTTCGCCGAGCGTGATCTCCGGCAGGAACCGCTGGTAGAGGCCCTGTTCGTAGACGATGCCGGGAATCGGCTCGCGCGTGGCGAAGTTGCGGACGTATTCGTCGGCGAGCGCACCGGAGTCCTGCGTGTCCTTCTCGGCGACCGCGCGCTCGAGGCCGCGCAGGATGTTCTGCTTCTGCCGATCGAGCTCGGTGGCGGTAAACCCGAACTGCGCGACGCGCGCTGTTTCGGCGAAGAGGGCTCGCAGGCCGCGCTCGATGCCGTCTTCTTTCACGAGCGCCGACAGGGTCGTGGCCTCCGCGGATCGCACGAACTGGCCGCGGCTCGTGCCGGCCGCGAGAAACGGCGCGTCGGGCTTCTGCGCCATTTCCGCAAATCGCGCCGACAACATGCCCGCGAACAGGCCCGCGACGATGTCGTTGCGGTAGGCGCCGATGGTGGTGGGATCTGGAGCCGGCAGCTTGCTGTAGACCTCGACGGTCGTGCTGGGCATTTCCTTGTCGGTTGCGACGGCGAAGAGGGTGCCGGGCTGGGCCGGCACGGGATAGACCGGGCGGGTTTTCGGCGATTTCGCCGCCGGAATCGTCGAGAAGTGCTTGTTGACCAGCGCCTGAATCGCGGCGGCGTCGAAATCGCCCACGGCGACGACGGCCATCAGGTCCGGTCGGTACCAGTCGGTGTAGAACTGCCTCAGCCGGTCGTGCTTGAAATTGCGGACAACGTCCATCGTGCCGATGGGCAGGCGCTCGGCGTAACGCGAGCCCTTCAGGAGCACGGGGAACTGCTTGTCCTGCAGGCGCGCGCCGGCGCCGCGGCCGAGCCGCCATTCTTCTTCGATGACGCCGCGTTCCTTGTCGATTTCCGCATCATCGAATGACACGTTGTGGGCCCAGTCTTCGAGGATCAGCATCGACTTGTCGAGCACGGCCGGGTTGTCGGTCGGGACCTGGAGCATGAAGGTGGTTTCGTCGAAGCCGGTGGAGGCGTTGACGTCGGCGCCGAAGCGCATGCCGATCGACTCGAGAAACTGCAGGAGCGCCTGTTTCGGGAAGTGCTTGGTGCCGTTGAAGGCCATGTGCTCGACGAAGTGCGCGAGGCCGCGCTGATCCTCGTCTTCGAGGAGCGAGCCGGCGTTGACCACGAGGCGCAGCTCCGTGCGCTTCTCGGGTTTCGAATTGGCGCGGATGTAGTAGCGGAGGCCGTTGGGAAACGCGCCGGTCGTGATCTTCGCGTCCACCGGGATGGTCGAGGTGAGCGGCGCGGGCGCCTGCTGCGCCCACGTCAGGGCGGTGGCGGCGGACAGGATCGAGATCAGCAGAACGGGACGGACGCGATGACAGAGCGACATCAGGTGACTCCTCGGTGAAGGTTCACTGTGTCGTGCGCGCGCGGTCGTGTCAACACGGGGTCAGAGCCGTTTTTCACAGGTTTCAACCATTCCGGGACAGAGGTCCACTTTTCAGGACCTCTGTCCCTCTTCGGTTGAAACCTGTGGAAAACGGCTCTGACCCCGTGTTTGGCTCTACACGCAGGTGCTCGGCGTCACGCCGCACCAATATCTGGTGCGCTGTCGGCTGCGGCATGCGGCGCGGCTGCTCGCGGACGGACGGGACGAGGCGCGGTCGATCACGGACGTGGCGCTCGACGTGGGCTTCAACGATCTCTCGAATTTCGTACGGACGTTTCATCGAGCGGCGGGCGCGTCGCCCCGCCAGTTCCGCCGGGCCGCCAGGGGCGACCGCAAGATTCTCCAAGAACGTCTCGCCGCCCTTCAGTTACGCTGGCCTTCTCATTGATGGAGGCAACTGTGACCGAGACCGTCCTGAATACCCCTGCACAACTGGCGAGCCGCGTGCTTGCCGAGGGCTACGGCCCGGGCGCCTGGCACGGCGCCGACATGAAAGCCGCACTCGCCGACGTGCCCGCCGCCGCGGCATTCCGGCGACCGGCCAAGGGCCGGCACAACATCGCGGAGATCGCGGTACATCACGCGTTCTATCAGCACTCGATCCGCGGCCGGCTGCTGGCGACGCCTGTCGAGCCGTTCGTTCTGGCGGGTGAGGACTGGTTCCGGCTCGACGATCCGAAGACGCTGTCGTGGTCGAGGATCGTTGCGCTCGTGGCGGATCTGCAGCAGAAGCTCGAAGGGGTCGTCGCCGACATCGAGTCGGGTCGCGTTACCTCGCCACTCGGCGATCGCGAGCGCTTCGACCTGATCCTGGGAATCACCTGCCACGCGGTCTACCACGCGGGGCAGGTTCAGCTGATCAAGGCGATGCGCGGGTAGATCGCTGGATTTCATGGTCCCCCACCTACGTCACGGTGGTTGAGACCGCGCATCGCCCCGCGGATGTGCAGCTGGAACTGCCCGCGACGTGGAAGGGCTCGATGACGTCGCTCGACGCCGCGAAGGACGGCACGCCGAATCACTACGTCGCACCGGACTACGACATCCTCGCCGACTCGCCGATTCTCGCCGGCGCGGATCTCTCCACGACGCCGTTCACGGTTGGCGGGATCCGGCACTACTGGACCTACCTCGGCCACGCCGAATGGGAAGGCGCCAAAGTGGCGGCGGCGGTCACGCCGCTCATCGAGGAACACATTCGCTTCTGGGGCGGATTGCCCTACAGGAAGTACGCGTTCCTCAACATCATCACGACGGGCGGCGGCGGCTCGGGCGTGGAGCATCTCAACTCGGTCGCGATCACCGGCAGCGGCAAGGAGCCGGTGAATCAAGAGGCGCGCTTTCGCAACGCGGCGTTCATCAGCCACGAGTATTTCCACGCGATGAACGTGAAGCGGCTGCGCCCGATCGAACTCGGGCCGTTCGACTACGAGCACGCGCCGGTGACGACCGGCCTGTGGGTGGGCGAGGGGCTCACGTCCTACTTTGGCGATCTGCTCGCGGCGCGGGCGGGTATGGGCTCGGTCGGCGACTACCTCGACATCTGCTCACGCCACATCACCGACCTGCAGACGAAACAACCGGGCCGCCTCGTCCAAACGCTGGAGCAGTCATCGTCGCAGATGTTCGAGCGGTTGCCGGCGGACAAAAGGGTCGACTACTACGTGAAGGGCCCGGTCGTCGGCCTCGTGCTCGATGCGCACATCCGCAAGGCGACCAACGGCAAGAAGAGCATGGACGACGTGATTCGCCTGGAATACAAACGCTGGTCCGGCGCGCATGGCTACATGGGCGCGGAGTTCAACAAGACCGTGTCAGATGCGGCGGGTTTCAATGTGGAGCCGCTGCTGCACACGCTGATCGCGACCACCGATGAAATCGACTACACCGAGATGCTCGACTGGTTCGGGCTCCGCTTCATGACGGGCGATCCGGCGAAGGCGTGGACGCTCGAGGTCCGGCCGGACGCCACCGCCGCACAGCAGCAGCAGCAGCAGCACCTGAGCGCGTTTCTGGCGCA
>JAKALV010000134.1 GCA_021824055.1 Acidobacteriota bacterium | reverse complement strand
TGGCGCAGGCGAGACAGTCGTTGGATCCGGCGCGCGCGCTGGCGCTGTTGACGGCCCTCGATCAGCTGCCGGTGCTGTTGGAGCAGACCCTGAAGACCGACAGCGCCATTCAGCAGGTCGCGAAGCGCTTCTCTCAGTGCAGTGATTTTCTGTTTCTCGGACGCGGGATCAACTACCCGATCGCGCTCGAGGGCGCGCTCAAGCTGAAAGAGATCTCGTACATCCACGCCGAAGGGTATCCGGCCGGCGAAATGAAACACGGGCCTATTGCGCTGATCGATGAGGACCTGCCGGTCGTGGCGCTGGCGCCCAACGACCTGGTCTTCGAGAAGATGATCGGCAATATCCAGGAAGCGAAGGCGCGCGGCGCGGCGCTGATCGTCATCACCAGCGCATCGAAGGCCGCGGCGTTCGGCGACATCCTGCACGCGACGGATGTTGTGCTGTCCGTGCCCGACACGGACCCGCTCGTGATGCCGGTCCTGCTCGCGGTCCCGCTGCAGTTGCTCGCGTACCACATCGCTGTGCGCCGTGGCTGCGACGTGGATCAGCCGCGGAACCTCGCGAAGAGCGTCACGGTCGAGTAGGCGGGTCCCTCCGGATCCGCGCAATCACCGCGTCGCCGAATGCCGCCGTGCTGACGCCCGGTACCGCCAGATCGCCCGTTACAACGCCTGCGGCAAACGTCTCGGCGACCGCGCGATCGATCGCGTCGGCCTCACCCGGCAAATGGAGTCCCGACCGCAGCAGCATCGCCGCCGAGAGAATGGCACCGCAGGGATTCGCGACGCCCTTGCCGGCCATCGTTGGCGCCGACCCATGGACGGGCTCGAACAGCCCAGGTCCCGCACCAAGGCTCGCTGACGGCAACAGGCCGAGCGACCCGCAGACCGCGCCGGCCTCGTCGGACAAGATGTCGCCGAACAGATTTTCCGTGAGCACCACATCAAACGACGCGGGCGCAACCACCAGCTTCATCGCGCACGCGTCGACATATTCATGCGAGAGCTGCACATCCGGATAGTCCCGCGCCACGTCGTTGACGACGGCTCGCCATAGCTGCGAGGTCTCGAGCACATTCGCCTTGTCGACCGAGACCAGCCGCTTGCGGCGGGCGCGCGCCAGGTCGAACGCCACGCGCGCCACGCGGGCAATCTCGGGTCGCGAATATCCGAGGGTGTTGATCGCCGTGCCGGTCTCGCGATCCCACCCGCGGGGCTGTCCGTAATAGAGACCGCCGAGCAGTTCGCGCACAACGATCAAGTCCGTGCCGGTAAGAACGCCGGGCTTGAGCGGACCAGCGTCCTCGAGTCCGGCCCAGACCTTCACCGGACGGAGATTGGCGAAGACGCCCATCTCACGGCGAAGCGCCAGCAGTCCGGATTCCGGGCGCGAGCCGGCCGGCCGATGATCGAACGCGGGGTCGCCGACCGCGCCGAGCAGCACCGCGTCCGCGCCGCCGACGTCGGCCAATGTGTCCGGCGGGAGGGGCGACAACCCCGCCGCCAGCGCCGACCCGCCGATCCGCTGCCGCGTGAAGACGAACTCGCATCCGAAGACGTCGGCGACGCGGTTCAGTACTCGCTCTGCCTGGTGGATGACTTCCGGACCGATCCCGTCGCCGGGAAGCAGGACGATCCTAAACGCCAAATCCGTAGCCTGCTTCCTGGCCGCCCGCGGGCTCCCGGACAGCGCGCCGTGGATGATCACACTCCTCAGCGACGATCGCGTCGAGGTCGTCGTCAACGATGTGCTTTTTCGTGTCGGCGAGCGCTGTCATTCGGCGATACACGCGGTCCAGGTCCTGGCGGGACAGCATATAGCCAAGCTGCTCGCAGCGCTTCTGCACCGCATGCCGTCCGGAGTGCTTGCCCAGAACCAGCGTGGTGCGCGGCACGCCGACGTCCTCCGGCCGCATGATTTCGTACGTGCGGCGGTCTTTCAGCATGCCGTCCTGATGGATGCCCGCTTCGTGCGCAAACGCATTCCGCCCGACAATGGCCTTGTTCGATTGCACCGCTTCTCCGGTCAACGCCGACAGCAGCTGGCTCGATGCGTAGAGGCCGCCCGTCTCGACGCCGGTCTCGAACGGCAGGCGATCGGCCCGCACGCGGGTGGCCATGATCACTTCCTCCAGCGACGCATTGCCCGCGCGCTCGCCGATGCCGTTGATCGTGCATTCCACCTGCCGGGCGCCGGCGCCCAGCGCGGCCAGCGAATTGGCCACCGCCAATCCAAGGTCGTCGTGACAATGCGTGCTGAACACGGCCCGGTCGGCATTGGGGACCCGGCCGATGACCGACCGGAAGAACTCGGCAACCTCGTCAGGTGTGCAGTAGCCGACGGTGTCCGGCAGGTTGATCGTGGTGGCGCCGGCCGAGATGACGGCTTCGATCACGCGGCACAGGTAGTCGGGGTCGCTGCGCGTGGCATCCTCCGCCGAGAACTGCACATCGTCGGTATACCCGCGCGCGCGGACCACGCCGGCCACCGCGGCCTCGAGCGCGGCTCCTCGGGACATGCGGAGCTTGCGCTCCAGGTGCAGATCCGAGGTCGCGATAAATGTGTGAATGCGCGGCCGGCGGGCGGGCGCCAGTGACCAGGCCGCGCGATCGATGTCGTGTGGGGCACAGCGGGCGAGGGCCGCGACGATCGGCCGTCCGATCGCCAGCGCCACCCGCCGCACCGCCTCAGCATCATCGTCGGACGCGATCGGAAAGCCGGCTTCGATGACGTCAACGCCGAGGGCTTCGAGCTGCAGGGCCAGACGGATCTTCTCGTCGATGCGGAGGGAGAATCCGGGCGCCTGCTCGCCGTCCCGCAGCGTGGTGTCGAACACCACCAACCGGCAAGTCGCCATACGGCAGTGTCGGGGGTCCGGTCACGTAATGTCAAAGTTATAGTTCTTAGTTTTGATTTAGATTATCTTATAACGATGACCGTTGAAGACTTGCGGGTATTTGCCATGGTGGCGGCCGAGCGCAGCTTTTCGCGCGCGGCAAAGAAGCTGCGCCGCACCCAGCCCGCGGTCAGCCAGGCCATTCGCCGGCTTGAAGAGCACACGGGCGAACGTCTGATTGACCGGTCGTCGCGCGACGGCACGCTCACGGATGCCGGGGGGTTGCTCCTGTCGTATGCGCAGCGCATCATCCGGCTGATCGAAGAAGCGGCGGTGGGCGTCGGCGAGCTGCGCGATATTCAGAAAGGCCGCGTCATCATCGGCGCCAACGAGGCCGGCGTGCACGCCTTGCTGCCGTTGCTCCAGACGTTCCGGGCGCAGCATCCTGGTGTCTTGGTCGACGTGCGGCGCCTGCATTCGCGCCAGATTGCGCACGAGGTCGTCCTGCGCTCGGTCGATTTCGGCGTGCTCACGTTTCAGCCGCCCGAGAAGGAGCTGCAGTCACTGCCGTTGTGGACCGACGAGCTCGTGCTGCTGGTGAAGCCGAATGATCCGCTAGCGAAGCGCAAACAGATCACCATGGAAGAGATGGGCCGCCAGACGATCATTGCCCACAACGATCCGTCGCCGGCGCGCGATCGCGTGCTGCGGTTGTACGAGCAACGGCATGCGGCCCTGAACATCAGGTTGTCGTTGCCCAGCCTCGACAGCATCAAGCGAGCCGTTGAAATGGGCCTGGGCGTGGCACTACTTCCGAGGCGGTGCGCCTTGTCGGAAATCTCTCGTGGCCAGCTGGCCGCCGTGCTGGTGCCGGAATTGCGGTCACCTCGGCAAGTCCGATTCGTGTTCCGAAGAGACGCGGAGGTGTCTCACGCCGCCAAGGCGTTTCTCGACACCGTGCGAAAGTCACTCACCGAGAATGGAACGGCGAAGATCCGGGCCGAGGCCTGACGATGTTGTCAGTACGGGAGCCGTGAAGCGACGGCGTCCACTTCCTCGTAACGCGCCAGCAGGAGTCCCGCGCCATCCCAGTGGCCGCTGGTCAACGCGTCCTTCGCATGCGCCGGCACAAACACAGGCCACACGCTGCCGGTGACCGACACGGCGCCATGTTCAACATCGACGGCTACGCGCAATGACGGCGTCCCATTGACCGCCGTCATCAACGCCTCGATGTGCGGCGCGCTCAGAGAGACGCACGGCAGGCCGAGCATCAGCGCGTTGCTGAAGAAGATGTCGGCAAACGATTCGCCGACCACCGCCCGGATGCCCCATCGATAGAGCGCCTGCGGCGCGTGCTCGCGCGACGAGCCGCAGCCGAAGTTCTTGTTGACGACGAGGATGGACGCGCCCGCCGACTCCGGATGATCGAAGGGGTGACGCTGGCCCGCGGCGCTGAGCGCCTGGCGGTCATCGGCAAACACGTGCTGCTCGAGTCCGTCGAACGTGACGGCCTTCAGGAACCGCGCGGGAATGATCCGGTCGGTGTCGATGTCCGGGCCGCGCAACACCACGGCGCGCCCGGAAACCGCGAGGATCCTCGACTCGCTCATTGACGAACCCCCAACAGTTCGCGCACATCGACCACCGCGCCTTCGACCGCGGCGGCCGCGACCATCGCGGGACTCATCAGCAGAGTGCGTCCCGTTGGGCTGCCTTGCCGGCCCTTGAAATTGCGATTCGACGACGAGGCGCAGACCTCGCGGCCGTTCAACTTGTCGGGATTCATCGCCAGGCACATCGAACAGCCCGCGCCGCGCCAGTCAAACCCCGCCGATCGGAACACGTCATCCAGGCCTTCGCGCTCAGCCGCCGCCCTGACGGCCTGCGATCCTGGAACAACCAAGGCGCGGACGCCGGCGGCCACGCGGCGTCCCTGCAGAACGCGCGCGGCCTCACGCAGGTCGGAAAGCCGTCCGTTCGTGCACGACCCGATGAAGGCGACATCAATCCTGGTGCCGGCGATCGGTTGATTGGACGTGAGGCCCATGAACGCCAATGCCTCCGTGTCGGCGGACGCCGGCAGGCGGTCGCGCACCCCCACAGACTGGCCGGGGTTCGTACCCCAGGTGATGGTGGGCGAGACCTCAACCGCGTTCAACTGGACGACATCGTCGTACCGCGCGTCCTGGTCGGAAGCGAGGGCTCGCCACCGAGCGGCTGCGGTGTCGAACGCTGGCCCGGCCGGCGCGAACGGCCGCCCTTTCAAGTAGGCGATCGTGGTCTCGTCGGGATTGACGTAGCCGACGCGCGCGCCGCCTTCGATGGACATGTTGCAGATCGTCATCCGCTCGTCCATGGACATCCGGCTGATGGTGTCGCCGGCATATTCGTAGGCGTAGCCAACCCCGCCCTCAATACCCAGGCGCTGAATGACCGTCAGAATGACGTCCTTGGCGTAAACCCCGGTTGCCAGGTGGCCGCTGATTTCAATGCGGCGGACCTTAAGTGGCGTCATGGCCATGCATTGCGACGCCAGCACATCACGCACCTGGGAGGTTCCGATCCCGAATGCCAGCGCGCCAAACGCTCCATGAGTTGACGTGTGGCTGTCGCCGCAGGCGATCGTCATGCCCGGCCGCGTCAACCCGAGTTCCGGGCCAATCACATGGACGATGCCTTGGCGGCCCGACTCCACGTTGAACAACGTGATCTTGTGTTCGCGGCAGTTCCGCTCGAGCGCCAGCGTCATCTGCTCGGCGAGGTTGTCGGTAAACGGCCGAGCCTGCGAGCCCGTGGGCACAATGTGATCGACCGTCGCAAACGTCCGATGGGGCGCGCGCACCGTCCATCCCCGCGCGCGCAGCATGTCGAAGGCCTGGGGGCTGGTCACTTCGTGAATCAGGTGCAGGCCGATGTAGAGCTGCGTCTGGCCGGTCGGCAGTTGCCGCACGGCGTGCTGATTCCACACCTTTTCGAACAACGTGAGTGGCATCGGAGCCTTCGATCGTAACAGGCTGAATGAAATCTGATTCAGGCATTCTCCTTGCTTATGCAGTTCGTCTGGTATTCTGAGTGTCCTCACCGATGCAATTCCTTGATTCGCTGAATCCCGAACAACGTGATGCGGTCCTCCATACCGATGGGCCGCTGTTGATTCTTGCGGGCGCCGGGTCGGGCAAGACGCGGGTGATCACCTACCGCATCGCGCATCTGATCGGGCAGGGGCACGCGGCCCCGGACGAAGTGCTGGCGGTCACGTTCACCAATAAGGCTGCTGAAGAGATGCGTACGCGCGTCGAGCAGTTGCTCGGCGACGAGCGGCGCCCGGCCTGGATGTCGACCTTTCACTCCCTGTGCGCGCGGCTGCTGCGCCGGGAGGGACCCGCCATCGGCCTGACGCGCGACTTTGTCATCTACGACTCCTCCGATCAGTTGTCCGTGGTCAAGCAGGCCATGAAGTCGCTGGACGTGGACGACAAGTTGATCCAGCCGCGCGCGGCCCTGTCACGGATCAGCCAGGCCAAGAACAAGATGGAGACACCGGACCAGATGAAGTCGTCCGGATGGGGTCTCCGGGATCAGCAGATCGCGAAGATCTACGAGATCTATCGCCGCGTGCTCAATGACGCCGGCGCCCTCGACTTCGACGACCTGCTGTTGAGGACCGTCGACCTGTTTGAAACCAGCGAACGCGTGCGCGAGCACTACGCGCGCAAGTTCAAATACATCATGATCGACGAGTATCAGGACACAAACCGTCCGCAGTACTTGCTGATCAAGCGGTTGGCTGAACTGCACCGCAATCTGTGCGTCGTGGGCGATCCCGACCAGTCCATCTACAAGTGGCGGGGCGCCGACCTGCGCAACCTGCTGGATTTCGAAACCGATTTTCCGGAAGCCGTGATCGTGCGCCTCGAGCAGAACTACCGCTCCACGCAGGTGATTCTCGACGCCGCCTCGGCGGTCATCAAACGGAACCGCGGGCGCAAGGAAAAGACGCTCTGGACGGACAAGAAGGGCGGCGAGTCTATCCTCTACATGCGCGCCGGCGACGAGATTGAAGAGGCCGACTTCATCACCCGCGCGGTTCGTGAGGCCCGGGTGGCCGACGCCAACACAATGGTGGCGGTCCTCTATCGCACCAACTCGCAGTCGCGCGCCATTGAAGACGCGCTGATGCGCGAAGGCGTGCCGTACCGCATCATCGGCGGCGTCCGGTTCTACGAGCGCAAGGAGATCAAGGACGTCCTGGCGTACCTGCGCCTCGTGATCAATCCGCACGACGATGTGAGCTTTCGCCGGGTGGTCAACGTGCCGGCGCGGGGTATCGGTAAGACGGTCATGGAGGCGCTCGACGCCATTGACCTGGCCGACGCCGATTCAGAAGTCCCGCCCCTGCTGGCGGCCGGCCTGGATCCGGTCGTGTCGCGCCAGTCGATGTGGGCGCGCATGCACGTGCTGATCGAGAAGAAGCTGTCGCAGCCGCGCGCGATCCTCTCGCTCAAGACCTTCCGCGACGTCATCGTCTCGCTGGCCAATGACGCGCCGCACGTGGGCGTGGCGTCGATCATCGCGCGGGCGCTCGATGACAGCGGGTACCTCAAGGACCTGCGTGAGGAGCGGAGCGAGGACGCCGAGGCCCGCATCGAGAATCTGATGGAGCTCGTGTCGGCCGCTCGTGAGTACGAGGGGCGCGATCCCGAGGCGTCACTGGGCGGTTTCGTGGATCGCCTGTCGCTGCTCTCCGAAGCCGACGAGGAAGACGGCGCGAAAGAGGCCCGCGTCTGGCTTATGTCGATGCACGCCGCCAAGGGCCTCGAATTCCCGATCGTCGTCGTGGCCGGAATGGAAGAGGGGCTCTTTCCCCATGCGCGCGCGATCCAGGACGACGAAGACATCGAAGAGGAACGCCGGCTGTGTTATGTCTGTCTCACGCGGGCACGGGAGCGCCTGATTCTGACCGGCGCGGCCCGGCGCCGGATCTTCGGTGAATATCAGGCCACCGACCCGTCGCGATTTCTTGACGAAATCCCGGCCGAGCTGGTCCGCAAGCTGGAAGCGGTGGCCCACGCGCCCTCGTGGGCAACGCCGCGGTACGAGTTGCGGAATCCGTACGGGCGGCGCCAAACGCCGGCGCGCGAGCAGCCGGCCAAGACGTACGCGTACGAAGATGAGGATCAGTCGGCGGCCCCGGTCCGGCTGGGACAGAAAGTGCGCCACAAGCAGTTCGGCGTCGGCACCGTGGTGGGAATTGAAGAACACGGTGACGACGATCACAAGATCACCGTGCGCTTCTCGTCGGTCGGCACAAAGAAGCTGATCGCGAAATTCGCGGGCCTCGAGCCGGCGTAGCCGGCCCGGCGGCGCCCCGCCTGGCGCCTACTTGTCTTCCGTGTCTGGCGTGTCTGGCGTATTGGGCGTTTCGGGCTCGGCCGCTTCGTCCACGCTGTCAGCACCGTCGCTGCCGTCCCCGTCGGGTTCACTGAGGGTGGCGATCGACACGACCGAGTCGCCCTCCGCCAGGTCGATCAGGCGCACGCCCTGGGTGTCCCTGCCGATCGGCCGCATATCGGTGGTCATGCGAATGACCTGGCCGCCCTGGGTAACGATCAGCAGCTGATCCGTGTCGCTGACGCACGCCAGGCCCACGACACGGCCGTTACGATCCGACGCCTGGATGTTCTTGAGGCCGATGCCGCCGCGTGACTGCCGCCGGTATTCAGCCACCGCGGTGCGCTTGCCGAAGCCGTTCTCGCAGACGGTC
>JAKALV010000133.1 GCA_021824055.1 Acidobacteriota bacterium | reverse complement strand
TCGCAATCAGGGCAACATCGCGCATGCCGACGTGGCGGTGCGACAGGCCGCCGAGGCGGAGGCCGGCGCGCGATTCGGCGTCGTGACCGACGTGGTCACCGCCTTTGCCGGCTATCAGACCAGCGAAAAGGTCGTGAAGTTGTACGAGTCCGGCTATCTCGATCAGTCCAAGCAGTCGCTCGACATCAGCACGTATGCGTATCAGCGCGGCGCGGCGAGCCTGCTCACGCTGCTCGACGCCGAGCGCACCTATCGCTCGACGCAGTTGGCGTACCGGCAGGCCCTGGCGGCGTTTCTCTCGAGCGTTGAACAAATCAATTTCGTTGTCGGAAAACAGGTGATGCGATGAACAAGTTGATGGTGGGAATTTCGGCGGCCCTCGCGCTGTCGCTCTCCGCGTGCAGCGGCGCGCCGGCCGATAGGCCCGCAGCCGCCGGCGCTGCAACGCCCGCGTCTGCGGCCGGCTATTTCACGGTACCCGAGCCGCAGATGTCCCATCTGCAGGTGGTGCCGGCCGCCACGGTCACGTGGACGACGACCCTGCACACGACCGGGACGGTGGACTGGGACAACGACCACACGACGCAGGCGATCACCCAGGTGAGCGGGCCGATCACGCGGATCGTTGTTGATACCGGCACGCGCGTGAAGCAGGGCGACCCGCTGCTGTACGTGGCCAGCCAGGACGTCACCGGCGCGATCTCGGCCTATCGCAAGGCGGAGAACCGGCTGGCGCTCGCGCAGAAGACGCTCGACCGGAGCCGCGACCTGTTCGCCCACAAAGCGATCGCCGCTCGAGACCTGGAAGCGGTCGAGGCGGACTTCAACGACGCGGCGACCGATGTGCAGACCGCGCTCGAGCCGCTCAAGATCTTCGGGTTGAGCAAGGCGGATCTCGACGATGCCGAGCGCCAGAATGTGCCGATCAAGGCGGAGCTGCCGATGCGCGCGCCGATCAGCGGCATGGTGGTACAGAAACTCGTGCTGCCCGGCCAGTTGATTCAGGCCGGCGCCACGATGGCGTTCGTCATCACTGACGTTTCCACGGTGTGGGTGCAGGGGCACATCTACGAAAAGGATCTGCCGTCGGTGCACGTCGGTGACGCCGTCGAACTCAGGAATGCGTCGCTGCCGGGTGTGTTTCACGGCACCGTGGCGTACGTCGACCATCTCGTGGATCCGGCGACGCGCACGACGCTGGTGCGCATCGTGACGAAGAACCCCAACGGCATGCTCCGCAAGGACCTCTTCGTGGATGTCACGTTGAGCGACCGGACGCGCCGCGATGTGCTGGCCGTGCCCGTGGCAGCCGTCCTCTACGACGATCAGAACCTGCCGTTTGTCTATGTGCAGGTGGGGCCGGGAACGTTCGCGCAGCGTCTTGTGACGCTCGGCGTCACTGAAAACGGTCAGGTCGAGATCACCGGCGGACTGAAGGCCGGCGACCCCGTGGTGTCGCAGGGCAGCGTCTTCCTCCAGTTTGCCAACAGCATCGGGAAATAGCGGCGTGACCGCCGCGCGAGGATTCCATGATTGACCGCATCGTTTCATTCGCCCTGTCGCAGCGCTTCATGGTCGTGGTCGCCATGGCCGGGCTGCTCGGATGGGGTGTGTTGTCTTTCCAGCGCCTGCCGATCGACGCCTATCCGGACCTGGCGCCGCCGCGCGTGCAGATCGTGACGCAGTGGCCCGGTCATGCCGCCGAGGAAGTGGAGCGGCAGATCACCATCCCGCTGGAAGTGGAGATGAACGGCATTCCCAAGCTGGATGCGCTGCGTTCGATCTCGCTCTACGGCCTGTCGTCGGTGACGATGAACTTCGCGTACGACACCGATCCGTACTTCGCGCGGCAGCAGGCGTTCGAGCGGATCCCCAACGCGGAGGTGCCGGCGGGCACCACGCCGGGCATGTCGCCGCTCTTCAGTCCGAGCGGGCTCATCTACCGCTACGTGCTGCAGAGCCCGGACCGGACCGCGCAGGAGCTGAAGATCCTCGAAGACTGGGTGATCTCCCGACGCTACCGGTCGATTCCCGGCGTGGCCGACGACGCCGGCCTCGGCGGGACGACGATGCAGTACCAGGTGCAGCTTGATCCGAAGCGGCTGTTTGCGTACGGCGTCACGGTGCCGCAGATCACCGACCAGCTGGCGGCCAACAACGCGAACGCCGGCGGCGGGTTCTACTCGCAGGGCGGTCAGTTCTTCTACGTCCGCGGCCTCGGCCAGGTGAAGAGCCTGGCGGACATCGGCAACATCGTGGTGGCGACGCACAACGGCATTCCCACCTACATTCGCGACGTCGGCACCGTGACCATCGATCACGCGCCACGGCTGGGCCAGTTCGGGTACATGAAGCAGGACGACGCGGTCGAAGGCGTCATCCTCATGCAGGCCGGCGAGCAGGCGCAGGTCGTGCTCAAGAAGGTCGAGGCGATGACCGACACGCTGAACAAGACCGTGCTGCCGCCCGACGTGAAGATCGTGCCGTACTACGACCGCACCTCGCTGATCGACGAAACCACGAAGACGGTGGAAGCCAACCTGCTGCGCGGCATGCTGATCGTGCTCGTCATTCTCGGGTTGTTCCTCTTCAGCGTGCGCACCGCGCTCATCGTCGCCGTCACGATCCCGTTCGCGCTGCTGTTCTCGTTCATCTGTCTCGACTGGGCGCACATTCCCGCAAACCTGCTGTCGATCGGCGCGATCGATTTCGGCATGATCGTCGATGGCGCCGTCGTGATGGTGGAGAACATCTTCCGCGAGATTGCGGCACGGGAAGGCAAGCCGTTTGAGCTCATCGAGGTGATTCGCGCCGCGGCGCGCGACGTGGAACGGCCCATCTTCTACGCCATCGCCGTCATCATCGCGGGCTATCTGCCCATCTACGTGCTGACCGGACCGTCCGGACGCCTGTTCCGGCCGATGGCCGACACGATGTCCTTTGCGCTCGTCGGCTCGCTGCTCTGCACGCTGACGCTGCTGCCCGTGCTGTGCGCGTACTTCCTGCGGAAGCACGTGAAGGAACCGACCGTCAACCTGTACGAACACGTGCGCAGTGCCTACGGCCGGCTGCTGGGCCTGTGCCTCCGCTACCGGACGGCCACGCTCACGTTCTGCGTCGTCGTGTTCGGCGCATCGCTGCTGCTGGTTCCGACGATCGGCGCCGAGTTCATGCCGCATCTCGACGAGGGCGCGATCTGGGTGCGCGCGACGATGCCGTACACGATCTCATTCGACGAGTCGTCGAAGCTGGCGCCGCAGGTGCGGAGCCTGCTGCTCGGATTCCCGCAGGTGACCACCGTGGCCAACGAGCTCGGACGCGACGATGGCGGCACCGACCCGATCGGGTTCTTCAACGACGAGTACTACGTCGGGCTCAAGCCCTACAGCGACCCGGCGTGGCGCGGCCCGATCCGCACCAAGCCCCAGTTGATCGCCGCGATCGACGAGAAGCTCAAGGCGTTTCCGGGCATCATCTTCAACTACACGCAGCCGGCCGAGGACGCGGTGGACGAGGCATCGACCGGGTTGAAGAGCTCGCTCGCGGTCAAGATCTTCGGCCCCGACTTGAACACGCTCGAGACGAAAGCCGAAGCCGTGCGGTCGGTGATCGCGAAGGTGCCGGGCATCACGGACATCACGCTCGTGCGCGAACTCGGGCAGCCCAGCCTCACGATCGAGCCGGATCGGGCCAAAATCGCGCAGTACGGCCTGAACGTCGCCGACATCAACACGCTGATCGAGACCGCCGTCGGCGGATCGGCCGCGACGCAGGTGATTCAAGGCGAGCGGTCGTTCGACCTCGTCGTGCGGCTGCAGGAGCCGTTTCGCCAGAACATGGACGCGATCAAGAACCTGCTGATCGCGACGCCCGACGGCCAGCATCTGCCGCTCAGCCAGTTTGCGGACATCAAGATCGACAAGGGCGCATCGTTCATCTATCGCGAGGGGAATTCGCGCTTCATCGGCCTGCAGTTCAGCGTGGAAGGACGCGACCTTGCCAGCGCGGTGCAGGACGCCAAGGCGCAGGTGGCCAAGGCGGTGTCGCTGCCGATCGGCTACACGTTCGACTGGGGCGGCGAGTACAAGGATTACCTGGCCGCGCGGGCGCAGATGATGGTGATCATTCCGCTCACCATCGGCCTGATCCTGCTGATCCTGTTCGCGCTGTACGGCAACATCAAGTTCCCGCTGATCATCATCTTCAGCGTGCTGGTCACGGTGCCGGTGGGCGGCCTGCTGGCGCTCAAACTGACCGGCACGAATTTCAGCGTATCGTCCGGCTTCGGCTTCGTGGCGCTGATGGGCGTGGCCGTGCAGACGAGCGTCATCCTCTATTCGTTCATCAACAAGCTGCGGCTGGAAGGCAAGAGCATCGCGACCGCGACGTTCGAGGCGTCCCTCTTGCGCTTGCGGCCGATCATGATGACCGCCATCGTGGCCTGCCTCGGCCTGCTGCCCGCAGCGATGTCCACCGGCATCGGCAGTGACTCGCAAAAGCCCTTCGCCATCGTCATCGTCGGCGGGTTGATCTCGCGACTGGCGCTGTCCGTGTTCCTCGCGCCGGTGCTCTATGCGCTGGTGGCCAAGGACGATGACGTGCTGAAGGTGTAAGAGCGGGCTCACGCGGAGACGCGGAGGAGTTCAAGAGCCAACACCAACCATGAAGGCTTGAAGAACGTGAAGAAAGGCTGGTTCGATGCGGGCCTGGTGGCCCGGCTTCGCCGGGCTAGCCGGGGTGAGGCAGAGCGGAAACGAAAGAGCGCCTCGAATGCCTGGAGCTCTTTCGTTTCCGCTCTGCCTCACCCCGGCCGGCCGCCGGAGGCGGCCGCCAGGCCCGCAGACGGTCTCTCCGCGCACTCCGCGGCTCCGCGTGCGGTGATCTTGACCTTCTTCATGCGCTTCATGGTGAGCTGCCCTTGATCTGGGGCGGTCACGCCGGTTGATGCCGCCTCGGCCGCGCTCCGACGATGAGCGCGGCGGCAATCGCAATGAAGATCGCGCCGCTCCAGTACGGCGAGCCCGGGCCCAGCCAGTCGAACACGAAGCCCGCCCACAGGGGGCCGACGATGCGCGTGAGGGCGGACACTGATTGCACGGTGCCGAGCATCACGCCCTGCTCCTGGTCCGAGACGCTGGTGGACACGATGCCCGACAGCGTCGGCGTCGTGATGCCCACGCCGAGCGCCATCGCCGACGACCAGAGAAAGATCATCCACGGCGCCCGCGCGAACGCGATGCACATGTAGGCCGCGCTCTGAATCAGCAGGCCGGCGGTCGCGATCGACTGGTCGCGGAAGACTTTCACGACGCGGCGCATGATCAGGCCCTGGGTCAGCGCGCCGCTGATGCCGATCGCGCTGAAAAGGACGGCGTTCTCCTGCGGGCCCCAGCCGAATCGCGCCAGCGTGAATAGCGAGAAGTTCGACTGCAGCCCGCTGAACGCGACGTTGAAAGCGAAGATGGCGAGGAACACCGGGCCGAGATGCTGGTGCTGCATCCCGCGCATCACGCTCCCGATCGGGTTGAGCGAGCGGAACGTCATCGGCGCGCGCGTCCGCTTCGCCGCGGGCCGTGTTTCCGGCAGCACGAAAAAGCCCAGCAGCGTGTTGCCGAAGGCCAGCGCGGCGGCGAAAAGCGCCGGCGCCGCCAGGCCCCAGTAGTGGCTCAACGCGCCGCCGATGGCGGGCCCGATGATGAATCCCAGCGCGAAGA
The DNA here is from genome assembly GCA_021824055.1 of Acidobacteriota bacterium. Lineage (GTDB taxonomy): Bacteria > Acidobacteriota > Vicinamibacteria > Vicinamibacterales > SCN-69-37 > SCUN01. The sequence continues at coordinate 2,893 of JAKALV010000133.1, read as the reverse complement.
CCGCGCCGACGAGTCCAAAGTTGCGCGACCGGTCCTTGGGTTCGGTGACATCGGCGATGTAGGCCTGCGCGATCGAGATGTTGCCGCCGCTGATGCCGTCCACCATGCGCGCGGTGAAGAGCATCGCGAGCGAGTGGGCGAGGCCGAACAGGACGTAGCCGATGGCTGAGCCGAACAGGCTCACCAACAGGAGGGGGCGCCGCCCGTACCGGTCCGACAGACGGCCCAGGATCGGCGCCGCAAAGAACTGGAACAGCGCGAACGACATCGAGAGCAGCCCCACCGTGAACGCGCTCTCGCTGAATTGGCGCACGACGAACGGAATGACCGGAATGAGGATTCCGAGCCCGAGCATGTCGATGAAGACCGTGATCAGAATGAATATGAGTGCCATGAATGCTGCCTGCTGAGTATCATGTCACCGCCAATGCCCCTATCGCCGACCTCCCCCGGCGCCGCTGAAGGTACGTCGTCGACGCCGCGATCCCCCCTCCTGTCGCGGGCCGTGCGTGTGGCCATGTGGGCGGCCGTGTGCTGGGTCGTGATCTTCTGGCGGCTGTCCTATCTGCCGCTGATCGATCCGGATGAAGCGCACTACGCGCAAATTACGCGCGAGATGCGATCGTCGGGCGACTATCTCGTTCCGCGCATCGACGGGAACCCCGTGATCGACAAGCCGGCGCTGTTCCATTGGCTGCAGGCGGCGTCGTTCGCGGTGTTCGGCGAAACGGAGCTCGGCGCGCGGGTGCCGACGGCCTTTGCCGCGCTGGCCCTGCTGGCCACGACCTGGTGGTTCGGCCGGCGGCTATTCGGCGGCGAGACCGGCGAACGAGGCGCACTCATGCTCGCCCTGATGCCGCTCACGTTCGTGCTGTCCAGCTTCGCGATCTTCGACATGATCTTCAATGCGTTCCTGTTCGGGGCGTTGGCGTTGCTGGTGGTGTCCGCGCTCGAGAACCGTCCACGGCTGCAGATTCCAGGCTTCCTCCTGCTGTCGCTTGCCATCCAGATCAAAGGGCCGTTCGTGCTCATCATCGTCGTGGCCGCGGGGCTGGCCGCGGCGCTGTCGGCCGAGACGCGGGCGGTGCTGCGGCGCATCCACTGGATCACCGGCCTGACGGCGGCGGTGGTCCTGGCGCTGCCGTGGTTCCTCCTGATGTGGCGGGCGTTCGGCCAGCGGTTCATCGACGGCTACGTGCTCTACAACAACGTGCAGTTGTTCGCGGCGCCCCTCTATCGCCGCAGTTTCTATCCGTTCTTTTACGTCCGCGTCGTGTTCTCGGCGCTGGGTCCCTGGACGATTGTCGCGATCGGGGGACTGTTCGACGCGTGGTGGCACCGTGACACCGGCCGGATTCTCAACCCGCGGCGCGTCATCCTCTGGGCCTGGGTGGCCGTCGTGTTCGTGTTCTTTTCAGCCTCGCGCTTCAAGCTGGACCACTACATCTATCCGATCGCGCCCGCGATTGGCTTGCTGGCCGCCGATGCCTGGCAGGCGGCCGCGACGGATCCGTCGCGCCGATACCGGTTCACCTCGTTCAGCCTCGTGCTGACCGGCGTGCTGCTGCTCGTGATCGGGTGGGCCGGCGTCAGGGCGCTGTACACCGTGGGCCTCAGGCTTCCCCCAGGCGCCCTCGCGATCTGCCTGGCCGTCATCGCCGGCGGCGTGGTGTGGATCGCCTACCTGTACACGCACGAGCTGCGGGTGCCGCGAAACATTGGGGTATTGGTCGTTCCGCTGCTGATCCTGTACGGCGGCGTGGTGCTGGTGGGATTTCCGGCGTTCGACGGCACGCGTCCCGGCGCCGATCTCGGCAAGTGGCTGCGTCCGCGCGTCGAGGCGGCCGATCACATCGTGATCTACCGCCAGGGTCGATGGAAGGCGAGTCTGCGATTTTACGTGGACCATCCCGTGCAGCAGGCCGAGCGGCGCGCCGAATTGCTGGCCACGTGGAACGGGCCCGGCCGGACCTACGCCGTGATGCGAAAGCGCGACCTCCCCATCCTGAGCCGGACCGGGCGTCCGGTGATCTGGCTCCATTCGGAGCCGGCCGTTGTCGGCAACGTCGGCCGATTTCTGCGCCGGCAGATCTGGGGCGAAGTGGTGATCGTCACCAATCGTCCTTTGCCGTAGCCCGAAGCGTCCGGAGCCCCGGGCCGCGGACGTGTGGAGCCCCGGGCCTTCAGGCCCGGGTGTGGAGCCCCGGGCCCAGACGTGTGGAGCCCCGGGCCTTCAGGCCCGGGGTACCGACCGTCAGGCCCGCGCGCGCCGCGCCCGCAGGTACTCGATCCCGATCGGCAGGATCGACACGAACACGATGCCGAGCGCCACCAGTGAGAAGTTGTGTTTCACGACGGGGATGTTGCCGAAGAGCGCGCCCGCGCCGACGCACAGCCCGACCCAGCCCACCGCGCCGGCCAGGTTGTAGACCATGAACGTCCGCGGAGACATGCGGCCCGCGCCCGCGACAAACGGCAGGAACGTGCGCACGATCGGCACAAATCGGCTGAGGGCCACGGCACGGCCGCCGTGCCGCTCGAAGAACGCGTGCGCCTGGTCCAGATACCTGCGATTCAGCAACTTGCCGAAGATCGTGTCGTTGTCGGTGGCCTGGAAGACCCGCGGGCCGATGGTCCGTCCGATGAAGTAGTTGACCGTGTTGCCCAGGTAGGCGGCCGCGATCAGCAGCGCGCTCACCAGCGGCAGGCTGAGCGCGGGGGCCGAGCCGTCTGCGCCGATCACCGAGAGGGCGCCGATGGCGAACAGCAGGGAGTCACCCGGGAGAAAAGGGGTCACCACCAGTCCGGTTTCCGCAAAGATGATCGCAAACAGGATCCCATAGACCCATGGTCCGTACGTCCGCACGGCTTCAAGCAAATGTGTGTCGACGTG
>JAKALV010000132.1 GCA_021824055.1 Acidobacteriota bacterium | reverse complement strand
CCCTTGGCGCACTTCGAGCAGTTGAAAGCGTTTGTGATTCTCGTGGATGACTTCAGCGTCATGGGCGGCGAGCTGACGCCGACGCTGAAGATCAAGCGCCGCGTGGTCGCCGCGCGTTACGCCGCCCAGATCGCAGCACTCTACGCCTGACTCGGAGCGTACGTAGGGCCGAGCTTCAGCTCGGCCTTTCCTGGCCAAGCTGAAGCTTGGCCCTACGTGTTGCTCGAAAACGTTCTAGAACATCCGCGCGTCTTTGATCGGCCACCAGCGCAGCTGGACCTTGCCGATGATGTATTTCTTCGGGACAAATCCCCACGCGCGACTGTCTGAGCTGTTGTTGCGGTGGTCGCCCATCACGAAGTAGTAGCCCTCGGGAATGACCTCCGGCCCCCAATCGTCGTGCGAGCGGTATTCGTCGGCGATGAAGTCGTCCTTCATCGGCACGTCGTTGCGGAAGACGCGGCCGTCTTCCACGCGAATGGTGTCGCCGGGCTCGCCGATGACGCGCTTGACGAACGACTTGTCCGGATCGCGCGGGTAATACAGCATGACGATATCGCCGACGACGGGCGCGTCGAGCCGGTAGTGCAGCTTGTTGACGATCAGGCGGTCCTGATCCTCGAGGGTGGGGGCCATGCTCTGGCCCTCGACGCGCGCCACCTGAAACCCGAACGTGACGATGAGGGTGGCGTAGACGGCCGCCGACATCAGCGTCTTCAACCACGCCCAGAGTTCGTCGGCGATGTGGCTGAATTTCAGCTCGGATGTGGGGGGCGCCGGCTGATCGGCCGGCTCGAACGCCACGGCGGGTTCCATGCCGGGCAGGCCCGGCACGTCGAACTCGCTCGGCGCGGGTTCGGACGGGTCCACCGCCTCGGCGCCGTCGCTAACCTCCGGCGTCGCGGGGGCGGCGGTGATCGCCAGCGCCTCCGGAGCATCGGGGTGGGTGAACGCCAGGGCGGGCGACTGCGCGGAAGCGGCTCGAGGCGCCGCCGGCTCGCTGGAATCGAGGCGCCCGCCGGGGCCGTCGTCTTGAGAAGGTAAGTCCTGCGTCATCGCTGAAGTAAGAAGCATGAATGAGTTCGCGCGTCCACACAAGCACGAAACGCGTGGTTCCGCGGGCTTTTGGTATGATTCGAGCCATGATCCGTCCGTTTTTGATCGGTTTCGCGACCACGTTGAAGCACATGTTTCGGAAACCGATTACGGTGAACTATCCGGATGAGAAAGTGCCGGTCTTTCCCAAGTATCGCGGCAAGCAAGTGCTGATGCGCGATGAAAACGATCTGGAAAAGTGCGTGGCCTGCGGCCTGTGCTCGGTGGCGTGCCCGGCCGACGCGATCTACCTGGAACCCGCGGAGAATGACGGCACGGTGATGGCCGGTCCGCGCTACGCGAGCACGTACCAGATTCACAAGACACGCTGCATCTTCTGCGGCATGTGCGAAGAAGCGTGTCCCGTGTCCGCGGTGTTCATGGGCAAGGACTACGAGCTCGCCGTCTACAGCTCGAAGGATTTCATCTGGGACAAGGCCGACCTTCTGGTGCCGCCGTCGTCGGCCCAGGCCCGTGTGTCGTGAGGCAGGCTCATTAAGCCATTCCTGCAGGAACTGGATGCCCGCGTCCTTGTCTGTGACGGGGCGATGGGCACGATGCTCTATGCGAAGGGCATCTTTCTCAACAAGTGCTTCGATGAGCTGAATCTGGCCCAGCCCGATCTGGTGCTGGGCGTCCACCAGGAGTACGTGCGCGCCGGCGCCGACCTCATCGAGACGAACACGTTTGGGGCGAACCGGTTCAAGCTGTCAACCTTCGGGCTGACGGACCATCTGCGCGAGATCAATATTCAGGGGGCCCGCCTCGCGCGGCGCGCGGCGCGCGACACCGCCTGGGTGGCCGGATCGATCGGGCCGCTTGGCGTGCGCATCGAGCCGTGGGGCAAGACCGGCGTGGACGATGCCGAAGCCGCGTTTGCCGAGCAGGCCGCCGCGCTGGCGGAAGGCGGCGTGGATCTGTTCATGCTCGAAACCTTCCGCGACGTCAACGAGCTGGTGGCCGCGGTGCGCGCGATTCGCCGCGTGTCGCCGCTGCCGATCGTCGCGCAGATGACCACCGAGGACGACGGGAACAGCCTGGACGGAACACCGCCCGAGACGTTCGCGCCGCGGTTGGATGCCGCGGGCGCGGATGTGATCGGCGTGAACTGCAGCGTCGGCCCGGCGTCGATGCTCGAAACGCTCGAGCGGATGGGGCAGGCCACGACCCGCCGGCTGTCCGCGCAGCCAAACGCCGGACGCCCCCGTGATGTTGACGGCCGCAATCTGTATTTGTGCTCACCCGACTACATGGCGAGCTACGCGCGCCGGTTTGTCAGCGCGGGCGCGCGGCTGGTCGGTGGTTGCTGCGGCACGACGCCCGAACATACCCGTCAGATGGCGCAGGCCGTGCGCGCCGCGGGTCCTGCGGTGCGCGCGCTGGCGCCGGGCGCCGTCGAGGCCGCCGCCGAGCCGGTTCCCCCGGTCGATCGCGCCGCGAAGTCCGCGCTCGGGCGGGCGCTGTCGGACGGCACATTTGTGATGCTCGCCGAGATCATGCCGCCGCGCGGCATGGACGTCTCCGCGGCGGTGGCGCACGCCGAACGGTGTGCCGCGCTCGGCGTGATCGCCGTGAACGTGCCCGACTATCCGCGCAGCAGCGCGCACGTCAGCGCGCTGGCGCTGTCGCAGCTCATCGCCGCGCGCGGCGTGGAGCCGGTGCTGCATTGTTCCGCGCGCCAACGGTCGTTGATGGGCATGCAGTCGGACCTGCTCGGGGCGCACGCGATGGGTGTGCGCAACGTGCTGCTCGTGACGGGCGATCCGCCGAGCCAGAGCACGTACGCGGACGCCACGGCCGTTGACGAAGTCGATTCGATCGGTCTCACGAACATGGTGGCGCGGCTCAATCGGGGATTGGACATCGGCGGCCAACCGCTCGGCGGTCCCGCGCGCTTTCACATCGGCGTGGCCGTCAACCCGTCCGCGCCAAGCCTCGACGCCGAATGGCGGCGGCTCGACTACAAAGTGGAAGCGGGCGCCGAGTTCATCCTGACGCCTCCGGTGCTCGACGCCGACGCGTTCCTTTCCCTGCTGCCGCGGCTGCGCGCCACCGGCTTGCCCGTGATCGCCGGCATCGTACCGGTCGAGCGCGTGCGGCAGGTGGAGTTCATTGCGAGCGAAGTGCCGGACGTGCAGGTGCCCGAGCGTGTCATGGCGCGGATGCGCGGCGCCGCTGATCCGGCCGCCGAAGGCCTGGCCATTACGCTGGACGTGTTTCGCGCGTTGAAGTCCGCCGTGCAGGGCGTATCGGTGCGGCCGCTCCACGGGTCCACGGAAAGCGTGGAGCGGTTTCTTCTCGCGGTGCGCGAATGACCGACCGCCGGCCGATGTCGGCGATTGAAGAGCACCTGACGTTTCTCGGACGATTTTTGCGCCACCCGCGGCAGGTCGGCGCGCTCGCGCCGAGCTCGCGCACGCTGGCGCGCGCGATGCTGCAGGATATTCCGCTGACGCCCGGCCGCCGGATCGTGGAGCTGGGACCGGGCAGCGGTGCCTTCACGAGGGAAGTCATCCGCCAGCTGCCCGCCGGCGCGACGTTTCTCGCCGTGGACATCGACCCGCAGTTCTGCCGCGAGCTGAAGGCGCGCTGGCCGTCGCTCGATTGCGAGTGCGGTTCGGCGGCCGATCTGTCCGCGATGATTGCGGCTCGAGGCTGGGCCGGCGCCGACCACATCATCTCGGGGCTGCCGTTCGCCAGTTTGCCGGCCGCGCTGTCGCGATCGATCCTGGCCGCTGTGCAGTCGGTGCTGCTGCCGCGCGGCACCTTCACAACCTTTCAGTACATCCACGCGTATCCAACGCCGCCGGCGTCCGCGTTTCGGCGGGAGATGGACGGCCGCTTCGGCCCGATGGCCGCGCGACGCGCCGTGTTCCGCAATCTGCCGCCGGCGTTCGTCCTGTCCTGGCGCCAGCGCGACAGCGCGGCACGGTAGAACCAATCAAGATCAAGGGGCAAAGGGACAGAGCGGCAAAGAGGCAATGAAGATCTTCATTGCCCCTTTGTCGCTTTGTCCCTTTGCCTCTTTACGTATGAGCCAGACGGAGGATCTCGGCGGCGGCACGCGCGGCGCCGGTTGGCTCGAAACGCTCGGGCGGGGCCGGCTGCGACAAGGCATCGTCGAGCGCATGGCGCCATCGGCCGGCGAACAGGTCCGGCTGGCTGATGAACGCGCAGCGCAGGATGCGCGGCATCCCGGCCACGAGCACGCCGTACTCGCGAAAGTCGCCGCGCGAGGTGTAGACCATCGGCGTGCCGGCCGTGGCGCACTCGCCGATGATCCCGTAGCCGGGTTTGGTGATGACCGCATCGGCCGCGGCGACGAGGTCTTCGTAGTGGAACTCGTTGGACGAGAGCGCCGCTTCCGATAGAGCATGCACGTGAGGCAGCGCGGCCAGGCGGGGGTCGCTGGAACTGCGATCGGTGACGACCAGATCCCACTCGGAAGCGCAGTCAACGCCGGTCAGATCCAGCTCGTTGAGACCGTAGCCGCCGAACGACAGCAACGCCAGCTTGCGGTCGAGGGGCAGGTTGAAGTGCGCGCGCGTCTCCGCTCGCTCGTGCGTGGCGCGGCGGGCGATCAACGGGAAGTCGTGGACGTTGCTGAGCCCCGTGCCCTCAAACGACGGTGACAGCGGCATTCGCAGCGTGAGCGTCGCGAGCGCGTGCGCGCGGCGGATTGTCGGGATCACCTGCGGCGCCCGCGCCGCAAACCCGGGGCGATCTTCGTAGATCCAGTCCCACGTGAAGTTGGCGATGAAGACGGAGGGCACGCCCCGGCGCGCGGCGACCGCCAGGCCCAGCGGCGCGATGTCGGCAACGACCACCCGCACGTCGTCATGTCTGAACGCGTCCGCTTCGGCTTCGGCGCGGCGATCGAAGGTCTCGTAGAAGCGCGCCGCCTCCGTGATCGTGGCCTCGTCGTCATGCGCGATGCTGTTGGTCTGCGCGAGGCCGGTGTCGCAGATGCCGGGCCGAAGTTCGTACGGCACCCGGATGGCGCGGGCAAACAGCGACGGCGGTACGCCGGAGCGAACGATGAGCCGCAGCTCGCGTCCCAGCGCGGCGCCGAGCGCGTTGATCACCTCGCCGGCGCGCGACGCGTGACCGAACCCGTGTCCGGAAATGTAATAGACGACGGTGGTCATTCCTGGGCGCTGGCGAGCTCGGCGGGGGAATCGACCGGCAGCGCAACGCGCAGCACGTCGTCGAGCGTGCGGGCGGGAACAAAGCGCATCGCGTTGCGCACTTCGTCGGGCAGTTCCAGCACGTCATCGAGATTGCGCTCGGGCAGGATCACGGTATTGAGCCCCTGCCGGTTGGCGGCCAGCACCTTCTCGCGGACGCCGCCGACGGGCAAGACCATCCCGGAGAGAGTGATCTCGCCGGTCATCGCGATGTTGGCCGCGACCGGTTGCCGGCGCAGGGCGGAGACGATGGCGGTGGCCATCGTGACGCCGGCCGACGGGCCGTCTTTCGGAATGGCCCCGGCGGGCACATGCACGTGCAGGTCATGGCCTTGCAGGAATTGCGGATCGATGCCGAGCACGGCGGCCTGTTGGCGAATATGGCTGAGCGCCGCGCGCGCGGATTCCTGCATCACCGCGCCGAGCTGGCCGGTCAGCATCAGTTGGCCGCTGCCCGACGGCATCAGCGCGGCTTCCACGTACAACACGTCGCCGCCGGCCTCCGTCCAGGCCAGGCCCGTGGCGACGCCGGGCCGCGACAGGCGGAACGCGGTGTCGGGCTTGAATCGGGGCGGCCCGAGCAGCGTCGGCACGTCATCGACGTCCACGGTGGTTGATACAGGGGCAGGCGATTCCGTCGAGGCCGCCGACGTGGCGAGCGCCGCCGCCGACTTGCGCGCCAGCGCGCCGAGGCGGCGTTCGAGACTGCGCACGCCGGCTTCGCGGGTGTACTCGGAGATGACGCGCGCCAGGGCGCCGTCCGTGATGTGCAGATACCCGTCCGGCAGCCCGTTCTCGGCCGCCTGCCTTGGAATCAGATACGTTCGCGCGATCTCCTGCTTGTCGCGCTCGCTGTAGCCGCTGAGTTCGATGATCTCCATGCGATCCAGCAGGGCCGGGTGGACCGGCCCGAGCTGATTCGCCGTGGCGATGAAGAGCACGCGCGACAGGTCGAGTGGCACTTCGAGGTAGTGGTCGCGGAACGTGTTGTTCTGCGCCGGATCGAGCACTTCCAGCAGCGCGGCGGCGGGATCGCCCGAAAATCCACCCGCGGTGAGCTTGTCGAGCTCGTCGAGCATGAAGACGGGATTCATGGAGCCGGCCTGCTTCATGGCCTGGACGATGCGGCCGGGCATGGCGCCGATGTAGGTCCGGCGGTGGCCGCGAATCTCCGCCTCGTCGCGCACGCCGCCGAGCGACAGCCGCACGAACTTGCGGTTCATCGCGCGTGCGATCGACTGGCCGAGCGATGTCTTGCCCACGCCGGGCGGGCCGACGAAGCACAGGATCGGGCCTTTCATGTCGCCCTTGAGCTTGCGCACCGCGAGGTACTCGACGATGCGTTCCTTCACCTTCTCGAGACCGTAGTGATCGGCATCGAGGACGCGGCGCGCTTCCACCGGGTCGAGGCGGTCTTCGGTCGTGACCGACCACGGCACTTCAAAGACCCAGTCGAGATACGTGCGCACCATCTGGTACTCGGGCGATGACGAGCTCATGCGCTCGAGCCGGTCGATCTCGCGGCTGACGCTGTCGCTGATGCCGGGCGGCAGGGCGGCCTTGGTGAACCGCTCGCGCAGCTGCTGAATCTCCGTCGGGCCTTCGCCGAGCTCTTCCTGAATGGCCCTCAGCTGCTGGCGCAGCATGTACTGGCGCTGCGCGTCGGACATTTCCTGCTGGGCCTGCGACTCGATCTTGCCCTTCAGCTCCAGCACTTCGATCTCGCGTTGCAGCGCCTGCGCAATCGCCGTGAGCTTGACCGAGAGCGAGTCTTCCTCGAGGAGGATCTGCTTGTCTTCGGCCTTGAGATCGAGCAGGCCGGCCAGCACGTACGCCAGACGCAGCGGATCGTCGATGGCCGACACCAGCTGCTTCATGTCGGGCGAAAGGCCGGTGGCCACCGAGAGCGCCCGCTCGACCAGTTCGTGCACGTGGCGGACATGGGCCTCCACTTCCACCGTGACGGCCGTGGGTTCCGGTTTCGGATGGATCAGGGCCTTGAGCAACGCGCCGTCGCGCGTCATGAACTCCGCCTGCGCGCGCGCCACGCCTTCCACCAGCAGGCGCAGGCCCGCCGGGCTGGCGGACATCTGCCGGATGATGGCGACCGTGCCGACGCGGTGCAGGTCGTCCGGCGCCGGATCGTCGACGTCGTGCTTCTGCATGAGGAACAGCACCATGCGATCGCCCGCGAGCGCACGATTGACGGCGTCCACGGAGATTTGACGGCTGACGGACAGGGGCGACACGGAGAGCGGGAGGACGACGCTGCCGCGCAGTGGAATGACCGGCAGCTCCGCGGGGAGCGCTGGCGTGCGCGGCGTGGTGTCAGTTGTCGGGGTAGCCACGAATTCAGTGTAATGCACGTGCGCGCGCAGTTAACTTGATACCATCAAACGCATGGCCCTCAACGAGCGCGACTTCTTCACGGAACAGCCGGAAATGAAACCGATGGCGCTCTCGTGTCCGAAATGCGGGCACCGGCAGGAGTATCAGCTGCGGTGGATCCACCGCACGAAGAAAGACCGCATCCCGGCGGGCGCCGACGAGCGCGACCGCGCGCTGTTCAGCAAGCTGAAGGATTACCTCGTGCGCGCGGAGGACTTTGCGACGTGCGGCAAGTGCAAACGTCGGTTTGAAATTCCGTCGCATCAGAGCCTCGCGATGTACGAGCCTCTCGCGGGCCTGCCGGTCGACGACTACGATCAGTAGATCCCGGGCACGAGACGCCAGCGCACGCGGCCGGCGTAGGCGGCGTACGCCGGGCCGAGCGACGCGCGCAGCGATCGTTCCTCAAACGGAATCGCGATGACCAGGTACGCGGTGCTGATCGCCGCGAACACCGCGCGGGTGCCGGTCATCGTCGTTGGTGTCCACACCAGGAACAGCCAGGCGAGATAGATCGGGTGCCGCACGAGCGCATACGGGCCGTGCGCCTTCAACTCGCCGTCGTCCGATCGAGGCGCCATCAGCGGCCGCGTTCCGGCCAGTTCGAACATATCCAACATTGCCGCTGACTGGAGCGTGAGCCACGCGCCGATCAGCGAAAGGCCCCGCAGCGTCCAGGCCGCGGCGCCGCCGGCGCGCCACAGGACGCCCGGCACCGGCTGCCAGCATGCGCACACCGCGATGAACAGGAGGCTCGCGACCCAGACATAGGTGGCGCGTTCGAGTTGCGCCGGCACGGCGCGTGTGATCAACGCTTTCGCGCCGGTGCGGGCGAGCAGCGAATGGTGCAACGCGAACACACTGAAAAGTATGACGTTTAGCGCGATAGGCCGCATCAGGTCGCGTCCGGCGGCGACTTCGCCGAACGGACCGAAATAGCGCCAGGCGAAGT
>JAKALV010000131.1 GCA_021824055.1 Acidobacteriota bacterium | reverse complement strand
AGGGCCTGCGGGCGATCGAACGCCTGGTGGCCGGCGCCTGGCGCGGCCCCCTGTACAATCAGGGAAGCATGTCCCGGCCGTTTGTCTCCCTGAACACACTCGACGATTTCGATCACGCCCTCGCCTCGTCACAGAGCCAGCCGATCGTCCTGTTTAAGCACAGCCTGTCGTGCGGCACGAGCGCCATGGCGTACGAGGACATGGAGGGGTTGCTCGGGGATGACGGGGTGACCGCATCGATCTACGTGATCCCGGTGCAGACCGCGCGCGCGGTCTCGAGCGCCGTCGCCGAACGCTTCGGCGTGCGCCACGAATCGCCGCAGGTGCTGATCGTCCATCGGGGCGCGGTGGTCTGGCACGGCTCGCATTTCCGCGTGACCGCGGCCAACGTGCGGGCGCGTCTGGAGGCGCAGGCAGCAGCGGTCTGAAGTATCATCCCGGGCATGATTCGACGCGCCCTTTTCGCTGCCGTTCTCGCCCTCACCGTCGCCGCCTGCGGCGGCACTGCTCCTCAGGAAGCCGCGGCGCCGGCGAAGAAGACGCTGCGGTTTGCGCTGCTGCCGAAATCGCTCGACATCCCGGTGTTCAACTACGCCAACCTCGGCGCAGAGCGGGTGGCGAAGGAGCTGGGCGTCGAAGTGATCTACCGCGGTCCCGACACCGCCGATCCACTCAAGCAGAAGGAAGTGATGGAGTCGTTCATCACGCAAAAGGTGGATGGCATCGCGATCTCGGTCACCAACGCCGAGTTCCTCAAGAGCACGATCGACAAGGCGATGGACGCCGGCATTCCGGTGGTCACGTGGGATTCGGACGCGCCGACGTCGAAGCGCATTGCGTTCTACGGCGTGGACGACTTCAAGGCCGGCCAGATCATGGGCGACGAAGCCGGGAAGCTGCTCAACGGCAAAGGCACGGTGGCGTTTCTCACGAGCCTCGGCGCCAACAACCTGCAGCGCCGGCTCGACGGCGTGCAGGACTCGCTCAAGAAGTACCCGGGCATCAAGGTCGTCGAGACGTACGACATTAAAGAGGATAGCGTCCGCTGCGCCGAGCTCATCGCCACGGGCTCGAATCGCTACCCGAATCTCGGGGCCTGGATCTCGGTGGGCGGCTGGCCGGTCTTCACGCAGCGCGCGCTCGATCCCGTGAATCCGGCGAAGACGAAGTTCATTTCATTCGACACGGTCGAAGCCGGCCCGGCACTGCTCCGCTCCGGCAAGGTGCAGATCCTGCTCGGTCAGAAGTATTTCGGCTGGGGCTCGGAATCGATCCGCCTGCTCAACGACATCGTCCACGGCAAGATGCCGGCGACGCCCATCATCGACTCGGGCGTCGATGTCGTCACCGCGAAGAACCTCGACGAGTACCTGGCGCTGTTCAAGAAGATGGAATCAGGCGGGCTGTAAGGCCGGTGGCGGGACGCGGGGGTGGTCCTGGCGGGCCATCAGGGGTCAGCGTGTCACTGGCCCCTGATGCGGATTGAGAGGCGAGGTGCGCTAACGTACGGTCGTCGTAGCACGGGTCAAGAACTCTCATCCCACGAGGAGCCTGCCATGACGAAGAACACCACCCCCGGGCCGGACAAGCCCGCCAACGAACAGCCGCTCGAATCCTGGAAAGAGATTGCCGCCTACTTGCAGCGCGGCGTACGCACCGTCAAGCGCTGGGAGCAGTCCGAAGGCTTGCCCGTGCGGCGGCATGTGCATCAGTCGCGCTCCAGCGTGTACGCCTCACCGGCGGAACTGGACGCATGGCGGGCCTCGCGCGGTCCCGTGGTCGACAACGTTCCGGAAGGCTGGTTGGCGCGCCGACCCGTGCGGAACGTGGCCTTCGCCGCCATGCTGCTGGTCGCGGTGCTCGCAGCCGGCGATGCCCGCCTTATCGGCCGCGCGAGCGCCGCGGCCGAGTCACAAGACGTGACGACCCGGCGCGTCTGGGCCGGCAGCGAGGTCGATATGACCGGCAGTATGAGTCCAGACGGCCGCTGGTTCACGTTCGTGGACTGGACGACCGGCGATCTGGCCATACGCGACCTGGTCAGCGGACAGAACCGCCACCTGACGAACAAAGACTGGAAAGGCAGTTGGGCGGGCGCTCCGGAGGAAGCCCTCTGGTCCGTCTTCTCTCCCGACAGCATGCAAGTGGCCTACGCGTGGCAACCCAACCGGAAGAACTATGACTTGCGTGTTGTCGGCATCCAGGCTGGCGCGACGCCGCGGATCTTGTACGCCAATCCGGATGTCGATTTGGTGCAGCCGATGGACTGGTCCGCCGATGGCAAACAGATCATCGCGACGTTCATGCGCAACGACAGGACGTGGCAGATCGCGGCGGTCACCGTCGCGGACGGATCGGTTCGCGTGCTGAAGTCACTGGACTGGCGTTCTCCGCAAAAAGTGAGTCTGTCGCCCGATGGCCGCTACATCGCCTACGATCTGCAGCCGAAAGAGACGGCGCGCGAACGCGACGTCTTCGTGCTGGCGACCGGCGGCAGCGGCGAGGCCGCCGTCGTTCAGCACGCCGCAGACGATCGCTTGCCTGTCTGGACGCCCGAAGGCGACCGCATCTTGTTTGTCAGTGACCGGACCGGTAGTCCAAGCCTCTGGTCCATCGCCGTGTCGCAGGGTAAGCCGCAGGGCGCGCCGGAATTGCTCAAAGCGGACGTCGGTCGCCTGAGCGGGCCGATCGGTCTGACGCGTGACCGGGCGCTCTACCTCGGCGTATCCGTTGGCCTGAGCGAGGTGCAAACCGCGCGACTCGACCCGGCCGTGGGAACCGTCCTCGAGGCCCCCGTCCCGTTGAGCCAGCGCTTCGTCGGGTCGACGGGCTCGCTCGACTGGTCTCCCGACGGAAAAAGCCTCGCGTACCTCGTTCGCGGCCGAGTGATCGTCATCCGTTCGCTTGCGACGGGAGACGAACGGGAACTCAAACCGGACGTCAGGTTCTGGCGGCCCATCTGGTCGCCCGACAGCCGATCGTTTCTGGCCAACGGCTTCGATGCGAAGGGTCATCAGGGCCTATTGCGCATTGACGCGGCGACAGGCGCGGTCACGCTCCTGGTGCAAGCCAAGCTCTACATCGCGGGCCAGGCCCGGTCTCAGGACGGCAAAGTGGTCTTCTATTGTGACAACGGGCACGTCATGCGGCACGACATTGAGCGCGGCGACAGCGAGCCCATTGCTCCGTGTCCTTCAGCTCCGAGCGTGAACTTCGCCGTCTCGCCCGACGGCCAGTCCGTGGCGGTTTTTCGTGGCGGCCGGACGCTCGACGTTGTTTCTGCCAAGAGCGGAGAGACCCGGGAACTCGTCAGGCTTCAGGACGGTGAAGAGATGACCAGCGACCCGGCCACCGCCTGGACACCAGACGGAAAATACGTCTTGTTCACCAAGACGACGGCAAAAAGTTCCGACATGACGCTATGGTCCGTCTCTGCCGGGGGCGGGGCGCCCAACAGGATCGCGCTGACGATGCCCGCCCTCCGCGACCTCCGCATGAACCCCGACGGCACGCGCATCGCGTTCACTGCCGGGCAGGACCAGCCGGAAGTGTGGGTCATCGAACACTTGCTGCCGGCGCCGAGTGCGGTGAAGTAGCATCCTTCTCCGCTACTTCACCTCCGGCATCAGCGTGACCTTCACGTCGTTCCGGAGATCGAGGTGCGTCCGCGCCGCCTGGTGAATCGCGTCGCCCGTCAGCGCCGCGATCTGGCCCGGCAGGTCCACGATCCCCGCGAGGTTCGCCGCGTCGCCGACGTGGCGGTGATGCTGTCGGTCTCCCCGAGTTCCTTCCGGATGCCGCCGGCGGCAAGCCGTTAGTCGGATTGTGTTCTGTAACCACATCGGTTACACTCGTCCGGTGGCGATCAAGGGCTTTCGGCATAAGGGGCTTGAACGCTTCTTCGCCACCGGGAACAAGCAGGGCATTCAAGCTAAACATGCCGACCGGCTCCGCTTGGTACTGGGCCGATTGAATGCGGCCGCAGACCCGCGCGATATGGCGTTGCCTGGCCTGGATCTCCACCAACTTCACGGCGCCCGAAAAGGCACGTGGGCAGTGAAGGTAAGCGGTAACTGGCGCGTCACGTTCTGCTTTGCCGGCAAGGATGCCCAACGCGTCGACTACGAGGACTACCACTGAGGTGGCTATGAAGATGCACAACCCTCCGCATCCGGGTGAGATTCTCCGCGAACTGTGTCTGACGCCGCTCGATCTGACGGTCACCGCAGCCGCCCGCGCACTCGGGGTCAGCCGTAAGACCCTCTCGGGCATCTTGAACGGGCGAGCCGGCATCAGTCCGGAAATGGCCGTACGCCTGTCCCTCGCGTTTGGCACCACGGCGGAAAGTTGGATGAGCCAGCAGGTGCAGTACGACCTGTGGCACGCGGAGCGGAGCCGCAAGAAGCTGCACGTCGTCAGGCTCTCTGCGGCATGAGGCCCACCGAGGTTGTCCGTTATTCCGACTGACGCCCAACCTCAGCCGCGGCGCATAGTCTGACCGCGCCGTCGGCTGCATGCCAGGTTAGACCTCCGCTACTTCACCTCCGGCATCAGCGTGACCTTCACGTAATTTCTGAGATCGAGGTACGTCTGCGCCGCCTGGTGAATCGCGTCGCCAGTCAGCGCCGCGATCTGGCCGGGCAGGTTGCCGATCGCCGAGAGGTTCGCCGCGTCGCCGTCCTCGTAACGCTGCGAGATCTGCCGGAGAAGATAGCCGTTGTCCTGGCTGCGCGTTTCGAACTCCCGCAGCAGGCTCTCGCGGATCACGCCCATTTGCCCCGGCGACAGCGCGGTGACTTTGACGAACGCGATCTCCTCGAACACGCGCTCGACGATCGCCGCCGTGCGCGCGGGATCGCAGGTCCACTCGATCCGCACGGTGTACTGCGGCCGCGGCAGCTTCTCGGTGTCCGGCGTGGCGGTGATGCTGTAGGTCTCGCCCAGCTCCTGCCGGATCGTGTCGAGCAGCCGCGACTGCAGCACAAGGGTCATCGTCCGCAGCGCCAACCGGTGCGCGTCGTCGTACTGGAACGGCCCTGAAAAGACGATCGCAACCTGACTCTTCGGCGCGATGCCCTTCTCGATCGTCTTGTCCACGATCCCCGTGGGCGGCGCGATGCCGAGGTCGCGCCAGGTCTCATGCGCGTGGGTCGCCGGCAGGCTGGCAAGGTACGTCTCGACGAGCGGCTTGATGGCGTCCGGCGTGAAACTGCCGACGAACACGAACGTGAAATGGCTCGCGTCCGCGAAGCGCGCCTTGTAGAACGCCAGCGACTTCGCGAGATTCCACTGGTCCACCGTCGCCGGTGTTTCGGGCTGGCGCCGTGGGCTGTTCCGGCTGACGATCGCGTCGATGGCCTGGTTGAACACGACGTCGGGGCTCGCCAGCTGATTCGCGAGCAGCCCCCGTGCCTGCGAAACCATCGCGGCAAACGCGGTCGGATCGGCGCGCGGCTCGGTGAATCGCAGGTACACAAGCTGGAACAGCGTGGCGAGATCCTGCGGCGTGCTCCCGCCCTGCATTCCCTCGTTGATCTCGTCGATGAACGGCGTGACGGCAACCGTCTTGCCGGCCAGCATCTTGTCGAGCATCACGGCGTTGAACCGTCCGACACCGCTCGCTGAGATAACGGCGTCGGCGACGCGGGCGGGGATGAAATCCGCGTCGCTCGCGAGCGACGTCCCGCCCGGGGCGACGGCGCGGAACAGGATTTGATCCGCCTTCAGCGTGGTTGGCTTGAGCACAACGGTCGCGCCGTTCGACAACGTCCACTCCGTGATGCCGTCTTCCGGGTGAGCGGTGATCTTCACGATCGTGCCCCGCGCCGGAGGCGCATCGATGAGCGCGTGCCCGGCGGCGGCGTCCACGTAGGGCTCGAGCCGCTTCGCCGCCGCGGTCTTGACGACCGCCGCGAGCTGCGTCTGATCGGGCAGCACGACGCCGGCTGCGTCCGGCGCCGACACGACCAGGAGCCGGTTCTGCTCGGGGAACCAGTCCCCGGCGAGGGCGTTGACCTCGGCCAGCGTAATCCCCGGAACGAACCTTCGATGGAATGCCAGTTCCTGCCAGATGGTCGGCAGCGCTTCGCCCTCGAGGAAGTTCCGCGTGTACTCGTCGGCGCGGCTCGTCGACTCGCGGTCCGGGCTTTCCGTCACCAACTCTTCGTAGCTGCGCATCATCGCCTGCGTCGCCCGGGCAAACTCGGTCGCGGTGAAGCCGAACCGCGCGACCCGCTGCAGTTCGGTCACCAGCGCGTCGACACCGCGCGCCACGCCGGTGTTCGAGACGAGCGCCTGCAGCACGGCCTCATCCCGCGTCCTCGCGATCGGGAACAGCGCCCGGTCCGCGGCCGCCCGGAGAAACGGCGGATCCGCGTTCGCGGTCAGCTCGTCAAGCCTGGCGCCGAGCATGCTGGCAAACAACTGGTCGAGCATGATGTTGCGATACCCGCCGACCGACCCCTGGTTGCGCGCCGGCCGGAGATTGCTGAGCTGGACGACGGTCTGGGTCGTTTCCTTGTCGGTGACGATGGCGTAGCGCGTGCCGGGATGGTCAGGGACGTCGAAGACGGGCCGCGGCCGCTCCGGCGAGGGCGCGGCGAGCGACGAAAAATGCTGCTTGATCATGGCCGTGACGGCGTCGCGATCGACGTCGCCGACCACCATCACGGCCATCAGGTCCGGACGGTACCAATCGCGGTAGAAGCGCGTGAGCTGTTCACGCGCGGCGTGCTCGATCACATCGGGCTTGCCGATGGGCCGCCGATCCGCGTAACGCGAGCCTTCGAGCTCCACGCGGTTGATCTTGTCCTGCGTACGCTCGCCCGCGCCGAGGTTCATCCGCCATTCCGACAGGACGATGCCGCGCTCGCGGTCGATGCCGCTCTGATCGAACGTGGCGCCCTGCGCCCAGTCCTCCAGAACGAGCAGCGCGCGGTCGAGCACGCCGGGCACATCGGTCGGCACGCGCAGCGTGTACTGCGTGTCGTCGTAGCTGGTCGCCGCATTCGCGTCCGGACCAATGCTCAGGCCGAGCGACGACAGGAAATCGACGATGCCCTGCTGCGGGAAGTGCCGCGTGCCTTCGAACTCCATGTGTTCGACGAAGTGCGCCAGCCCCTGCTGGTCATCGTCTTCCAGCGCCGACCCGGCCTTGACGACGAGCCGCAACTCGGCCCGACGGGCCGGCTTCGCGTTCGCGCGCACGTAGTAGCGCAGGCCGTTCGGCAGCGTGCCGACGACCACTTCCGGATCCACCGGCATCGTCTGCGACAGGGCATAGGATGCGACCGAGGCCGCGGACGTCTCGCGTCCGGCGGGGATGGTCTGGGCCGGCGCGAACGGACCCGCGGCGACGAGGCCGCCCGCGAACACAAACAGGGCGCAAACGGCAAGGCGGAGGCGAAGGCGCTGAAAGGTCATACGTTCATCCTATCGGACGGTCACGGATCGCCGCCAACCCGGCCGGGCGCCGCGTTCAGGCTGACGATCGTGTTGAAGAACCCAGCACGTTGGCGATTGTCGTGAGAAGCTCAGTGACCCCGAAGGGTTTTCTCAGGAAGGTCTGTCCTTCGCGCAGGTCCAGCGCGCGGCCAGCGATTTCGGTGCTGTAGCCACTGGTGAGGATGACCTTCAAGTTGGCCTGCTTCTGCTGAAGCTCACCCGCCAGGTCGGTCCCGCTCACGCCGCCGGGCATCACCATGTCCGTCAGAAGCACATCGATGGGCCCGTCCGCCTCCGCCCAGCGGCGCAACGCGTCTCGCCCACTGTTCGCTCCGACGACTCTGTAACCATGGCGTTCCAAGATGGCGCGTGTCATCTCGCGGGTTGGCTCGTCATCCTCGGCCACGAGGATCGTTTCGCCGCGCCCGCGCTGGGCCGTCGCGACCATCGCCGGCCGCTCCATGGCTGCCGGACGTTCGGTCAAGGGCAAGTAGACGCGAAACGTCGCGCCGCGGCCAGGTTCGCTGTCCACGGTTACCCAACCACGGTGTTGCTTGACCACACCAAACACCATCGCCAGACCGAGCCCCGTGCCCCGGCCGGCCTCCTTCGTCGTGAAGAACGGTTCGAAGATGCGCGGCAGGACGTCCGGCGGGATCCCGCAGCCCGTGTCCCTGACGCTGATGCACGCGTAAGTCCCCGTCTCAACTTCGCTGATGTCCGCCGTCGCGGCCCGCTCCGTGCTCTCTGACGTTTCAATGCTGAGGGTCCCACCGCCCGTCATGGCATCGCGGGCGTTGATCGCCAGGTTCATCAGGACTTGCTCAATCATTCCGGCGTCGGCGTAGATTGGCAGCGGGCGCTGATGGACGTCCAGCGTCACACGCACATTCTCGCCGATGAGACGCCGGAGCATTTTGGCCAGTTGTGTGACGACGTCGTTCAGGTCCACCCGGGCCGGTTGCATCACTTCGCGTCGGCTGAAGAGGAGCATCCGGCGCGTGAGGTCAGCCGCGCGGTTCGCGGTCAGGCAGATCTGGTCGAGCGACTCGCGAACCGGCGCAGGCAACTCGCTCGACAGACCCGCCAGATCCGCGTGCCCCCGGATGATGGTGAGCAGGTTATTGAAGTCGTGCGCGACGCCGCCGGCGAGTTGCCCGATGGCCTCCATCTTCTGCGATTGGCGCAGTTGCGCCTCAAGGTCCCGTCGCTCGGTGATGTCCTCCACCAGGTCG
>JAKALV010000130.1 GCA_021824055.1 Acidobacteriota bacterium | reverse complement strand
AGGTCGTGGCCGACCAGCAGATCACCAAGCGCCGAAACGCCGCCGATGAACTGGCGGCGCTGCCGCCGCCGGATGTGGATGAGCCGATGCCATCGGGCCATCCGCAGGCCGAACACGTTGAAGACACGTAGAGCCAGGAGTCTCAGCGACCCATGTCCGTATTCATGACCCTTCGCATCGCCATCAAGGCGCTCGGCCGCAACAAGATGCGGACGGCGCTGACCATGCTCGGCATGATCATCGGCGTGGCCGCCGTGATCGCCATGGTCGCGCTCGGCTCGGGCGCTCAGGCGCAGATCGAGGAACAGATCAAGCAGTCGGGCACCAACCTCATCATGGTGATGCCCGGCAACTTCAGCAGCGGCGGCGTCCGCATGGGCTTCGGCAACTCGCCGACGCTCAAACCCGAGGACGCCACGGCGCTACGCGACGTCCCGGGCGTGCAGTACGTGAGCGCCACCACGCAGACCCGCGTCCAGCTCGTGGCGGGCAACCAGAACTGGTCGACGCAGGTGCAGGGTGTGGATGTGGATTTCCCCAACATCCGGCTCTGGACCGTCAAGTATGGCTCCTGGTTCGGCGATCAGGATGTCCGCGCCGCGTCGAAAGTGATTGTCCTCGGCGCGAGCGTGGCCAATACGCTCTACGGCGAAGGCGTGGACCCGACCGGACAGGTGCTCCGCGTCAAGAACCAGCCCTTCACCATCGTGGGCGTGATGGCGCCCAAGGGCCAGTCGTCGATGGGGCAGGACCAGGACGACACGGCGTTTGCGCCGTACACCACGATCATGAAGAAGCTGAGCGGCAACCAGAGCATCGGTGGCATCTCGATCTCGACCGCGAGCGCCGACGACGTGCTGGACGCCACCGAACGGGTCAAGGCGGTGCTGCGGGAACGCCACAAGATCGGTCCCGGCATGGACGACGACTTTACGGCGCGCACGCTTGAAGACATGGCGGCGACCCGCACGGAGATGACGCGCACGATGACCTCGCTTCTGGCGAGCATCGCCGGCGTCTCGCTGCTCGTCGGCGGCATCGGCATCATGAACATCATGCTGGTCTCGGTGACCGAGCGCACGCGCGAGATCGGCCTGCGCCTCGCCATCGGCGCACGCGGCCGCGACGTGCTGCTGCAGTTCCTCGTCGAGGCGGTGGTCATCAGCATGTTCGGCGGCGGCATCGGCATCGCGCTCGGGTACGGGCTGTCATGGGGCGTGAAGACCTTCATGGAATGGCCGGCCCTGGTGCCGCTCAACGCCGTGTTTGTCGCCGTCGGCTTTGCGGCCATCGTCGGCGTGTTCTTCGGGTTCTACCCCGCCCGCAAGGCGGCGGGTCTCGATCCGATCGAAGCGCTGCGGTTCGAGTAGGCACATCAGGTTTCGAGCCGGCAGTTCGCCGCTCGATTTGTTGAGGGAGAACTACTTATGAAGCGTGTTATGGCAGTGTGTGGCGCAGTGGCAATGCTGTTGGTTGCCGCGAGCGCGTATGCGCAGACGAACTTCTCGGGCAAATGGGTGCCGGATACCGAGAAGAACCCGGCGCCTGCGGCCGGCCGCGGCGGTCGCGGCGGCATGATGGCCGGTCCCATGACGATCACGCAGGACGCCGCAACCCTGACGATCGAGCGTGAAACGCCGAACGGCGCGCAGAAGCAGAGCTACAAACTTGACGGGTCGGAACAGACGGTGCCGATGGGTCAGCGCGCAGCCAAGGTCACGGCGAAGGTCGAAGGCGCCAGCATCACGATCTCCATTACGACTGACCGCGGCAACGGCCCGATGACGACGACCGCGGTGTACTCGATGGAAGGCGCGAACCTCGTGGTGGCCACGACGCGTCCGGGACGTGGCGGCGGCGAGCCGACCACGACGAAGATGTTCTACAAGAAGGGCTGAGTGACGGCTGACCAGCCGGTTGGCTGGCTGACCGGCTCGTGCAATCCGGATGGGCCGCTGGGCAACCAGCGGCCCGTTTCATTTGCCGTCGGGTCATCCCGATCAGGTCATCGCGCTACTGCCCGCCCGGGCCAGCAAGGAGCAGCGCGATGAGGCCGCTGATCTCGTCCGGCGAGTACGGATCGAGCACGTTCTCGGGCATCGCCGACACGGTCGACTTCTGGCGCTCCTGAATCTTCGATTTGAGAATCTCGACCGGCCGGTCGGGGTGATCCGACGTGACGAGCGTCAGCGCGCGCGCGTTCTCCTTGACCACGAGGCCGCTGAAGACATCTCCATCCTTCGTCTGCACGAGCACGGGCTGGTACTGATCGGCGATCACCCGGGACGGCCAGAGCAGCGAGTCGATGATCTCCGGCCGCGTGCGCGTCGCGGCGATCGTCGAGAGATCAGGCCCGATCTCCTTCCCCGCATCGCCGAACTTGTGGCAGGTGATGCAGACCTTGTCAAAGATCGCCCGGCCCTTGGTCTTGTCGCCCGTCGTTGTCGCCAGCAAGGTCTTCTGAAGGGCGTCCTTGTCCCGCGCCTGGGCCGCCGTCACCGGCAGGACGGCGGCCAGCGAAAGCGCCGCGGCCACGTTGAGAGTCGCGATAATCTTGGCAGTCATACAGCCTCGTATCGGCCGAGTATATCGTGACCGCTCATGGCGGTTGGAGCGCATCAATGCCCACCAGGTTTCGCGTGGTCCTGTGGTTCGCGGTACTGCTTCCCCTTGTCTCGGCATCGGCACGGGCCTTCGGGCCCACCCGCACGATCACGATCACGGCCAGCGATGAGATGAAATTCAGCGTGACCGACATCGCCGCCAGGCCCGGCGAGGTCCTCCGCGTGCGGCTGCTGGCGATCGGCACGGCGCCCAGAGCCGCGATGGCCCACAACTTCGTGCTCCTCAAAGCCGGCAGCAACCAGATCGTGTTCGATGAGGCCGCGGCCAGGTCGGCCGGAACCGACTACATTCCGCCGGCTCTCACGCGTGAGATCATCGCCTCGACGTCACTGATCGGCAACGGGGAGAGCACCGAGGTGGTGTTCACCGTTCCGTCGGCGCGCGGCAATTACCCGTTCCTGTGCACGTTTCCCGGGCATTTCGCCGCGGGCGCGCGGGGCAGGCTGATCGTCCAGTAGGCTCAGCCGTGCCTGGTCAGGACTTTGGAAACGTGTGGGACCGCTGCACAGCGCCGACCTTGATGTCGTACTCGGAATAGAACGACGCGCGCCCTTTCTTCTTGGCCTCGACATGCTCGGGGTGTGTCGACCACGCGCGCAGGTGCTCTTCTGTGTCGAATTCGGCGATCGTGCAGCGCTCGCCATCCGGCGCGATGAACGTCTTGTGCGAGATGTAGCCGGGCATCGCTTTCGCGAGCTCGCTCATGCGCGCCGCCCACTGCATGTACTCGTCTTGAGCCTCAGGTCTGAGGCGGGAACGAAAGACTGTCATGATCATGGCCAGAAGTTAACACGACTCCGGAAGGCTGAAGTCCTCCGGCGACGAGGGCGCGTGTGACCAGGGCGCGTGCGGCCTACAGCTGGTCCATGCGCTGGCCGGTGACGGGGTCGACCAGCTCCGGCGCGATCTGCTTCAGTGGATCGACCACGAACGCGCGCTCGCGAAAGCGCGGATGCGGGACGATCAGGCCGCCGGCGTTGATGATCGCGTCTCCGTAGAGGATCAGATCAAGATCGAGCGTTCGCGGCGCGCGTGCGGTCACGCGGGTCCGGCCGCGCTCGCGCTCGATCGCCATGAGCGCGTCCAGCAGTTCGCGCGCGGACAGCGTGGTCTCCCCTACCGTCGCGCCGTTCAGATATGGCGGCTGGGGCTCTGGGACATCAACCGGTTCGGACTCAATAAAATGAGAGACGCGCAGGTTGGTCAGCAGCGTGGAGAGGCGTTCGACCGCATGGTGGAGGTGCGCGTGCCGGTCGCCGACATTCGACCCGAGCGCGATCGCGACGGTGGTGGCTACTCTCGCCAACGGACGGGCATGACGCCGTCGCCCGTGGACGCGCCGGCCATGCGGCGGCCCAGCAAATCATCCTGGCCCGCGCCGATCTGGTCAAAGAAGCGCTTCTGCTCGAGCGTTTCGCCGAGGATCACGCCGACGAGCTTGCGGTGCCGCTCGCTGTGGATCCCCGCCGCGCGCGGTTTCCACCGCGCGACCAATTCCTGCGACAGGCGCGCATCTTCAGCGACCAGCGGCAGGAATTTCTCGTTCTTCTTGCCGGCCGCGGCCGTCACCGTCGGCTCGGCCACCGTGCCCGGCGTCCCGCCACACTCCACGATCGCCGCCTCGAGCCACTTCAGGTGTGTGTCTTCGCGGTTGATCACGTACTGATAGGCGTTGTTGAACTCGTAGTCGCTCACCAGGCAGGCCACCGCCACGTGGCGATGCCGCAGGGTCAGCTTGTCGCGATACAGTTCCTGCAGCAGAGCGAGATCGTCAGTCTTCACGGGAGGGCTCCAGGCTGCTACGCATTCTGTTTCTGCTTGCAGGTAATGCACACGCGCGTCCACGGAATGGCCTCGAGGCGAGCCGACGCAATGGGGTCGCCGCAGTCGCGGCACAGGCCGTACACGCCCTTCTCGAGCCGGTAGAGCGCTTCTTCGATCGCCTGCAGGATCTTGGCGTCGGTCTGCTTCAGCTTGAGCTGGATCTCGACTTCATTGGTCCCGCTCGCCTGATCGGCCATATCGCCCTGCCGGCTGTTCACGTCGGCCGAAGCCGGGATGGCCCTCGATCCGGTCGAGGCGGCGAGGATCTCGCCGCGCTTGCGCAGGAGCATGTCCTTGAGGTGAGCGAGCGTGGCGTCTGTAAGCGGGGCGGCAGTCACGGTATCCCGCAAGTTTAGTCCGACCGGTCGCCGCCGATCAAATTACCCAATCCGCCCAGCAACCCACCCAGATCGCGCTTGGTCTCCTCGCGGTCGCCCCGGAACGCGGCGTGAATGCGATCCGCGTCCCACGGTCCCGCTACTCCGCCCGCAATGTTCCAAGCGGCTTTCGTACCAGCACATCAATGCTCGACACCAGTCCGACGACGGCCACGAGCGCCGTCGTGCCGGCCACTCCCAACACGAGCAACATCAGCGATGGGTGCCAGGCGATATCGAGCAGGTTGCGGCTGACCGCATACGATAACCCCATCGCCCCGGCCGCGCCCAGCACGCCGGCCAGCGCGCCGAGCACGCCATACTCAATGGCCACCATCGAGGCCAGCCGCCAGGTGCCGGCGCCCAGCGTGCGATAGATCGCCGCTTCGTACAGCCGCTGAAACTTGGTCATGGCCACGGCGCCAATCAGAATCAGGACGCCGCTGAACAGCGTGACGCCGCCGACCATCGTCACGCCGAGCGTCACATTGCCGAGCACGTCCTGAATCGTGCGCAGCACGTCGCGCACGTCGATCGCCGAGACATTCGGGAACGAGATCGCCAGCTCGCGCTGCAGGCCCGCGCGCGCCGCCGCATCGCCCGCGCCCAGAATGAAGGCCAGAAACGAATGCGGCGCCCGCTCAATCGGTCCGGGCCGGAAGACGAACATGAAGCCGCCGTTCTGCGTGTTATCCCAGGTGACCTTGCGAATGCTGGTCACCCGCGCGCGAACCACCTTCCCCGCCAGGTCGAACCGGATCTCGTCGCCGATGTCGAGATCCTGCTGATCGTGCAGGCTCTGCTCGATCGAAACCTCCGCGTCCAGTCCGTCGGGCGTGCCGGTCGCCGGCAGGGCGTCATGCCAGAACGTGCCGGCGGTGATCCGCTCGTTGTCCTCGAGGACGTTGCGGTAGGTGATGCCGTACTCGCGTCCGAGGCTCCCGTGCCGGCGTACGGCGTCCGTGTTCGCCAGCTGCACGCGCCGGCCGGACACGCCGATGACCCTGGCGCGCATCATGGGCACGATGCGCGGCGCCTCGGTGGCGTACTTCCGCGCCAGCGCCGTCACGCCGTCGACCTGGTCCGTCTGGACATCGATCAGCACCAGGTCGGGCGAGTTCCTGCCCGCTTCCACCGAGAACTCCGTCAGCAGATTCGCCTGCAACACGCGGATCGCCAGGATGAAGAATGCTCCAAGGCCGACGGCCATGAGGATGACGCGCGTCTGGTTCCCCGGACGGCCCAGGCTGACCATGGCGTGACGGAGCGAGAATCGCGTTGACCGCGTCAGCGGCGCCACGCCGCGCACCAGCAGCCGGCTGGCCAGGTGAAGCGCGAGCGCCACGACCGCGAGGCCGCCCGACGCGTACGCGCCGGCCTTGAGCGAGCCCGCCTGCCAGACGGCCACGGCGGACAGCGCGAGGCCGATCAGGGCCGCCACCCCAACCGAGCGCCAGTCGCGCGTGCGCGCCGTGGTCACCGTATCGGCGCGCATCAACAGCAGCGGCTTGACGCGGCGGATCTCCATGAGCGGCACGAGCGCAAACAGCAGCGAGACCAGCAATCCCACCGCGCTGCCCTGCAGCACCGCCGACCAGGTCAGATGCACGGCTTCCACGCTGAGGGCCGTCAGAACCCGCTGCGGAATCGCCGCCAGCGCCACCGCGCTGATCGCCGCGCCCATCGCGCAGCCCGACGCCCCCAACGCCAGGATCTGCAGCACATACGTGCCGAGCACCTGCCCGGACGACGCCCCCACGCACTTGAGGACCGCGATCGATTTCAACTTCTGCTGCACGAACACGCGCGTGACGCTCCAGACGCCGATGCCGCCCAGGACAACGATCACGAAGCCCACGAGGCTGAGATAGTTCTCGCCGACCGTCAACGCGCGGCCCAGCCGATCCTGCAGCGTGTGCCACGACTGCACGCTCGTCGTCGTTCGCCGGAACGCGCTCCGCAGTTGCCTTGTGGTGTCGTCCAAGCCCGCATCACCCACCTTGAACAGGCGCTGGTAGGTGGCACGGCTGCCAAAGCCGAGCACGGGCAGCGCACGCAGCGCGGCCAGGTCGATGTAGACACGCGGACCGAAGGCGATGCCGCCGCTCTGCTGGACCTTCTCGCGCGTCAGCACGTCGCGAATGACAAACGGCGTGCCGGCCAGGATGAGCGTGTCGCCCACGCGCAGGCCCAGCTGGGCCAGGACATCGGGCTGCACGATCGCGCCGTGATCCGCCAGCAAGTCGTGTGAGTACGGGCGCCCACTGGCGAGCGTCATCGTGCCGTAGAACGGATAAGCCGCGTCGACGCCACGCAACTCCGCCATGCGCGCCGTCCGCAGCCCCACCCCGTCGGCCGGCCGCATCATCGTCATCGTCTGAATCACTTCCGCGCGGCCGCGGACCACCACGCCCTGCAGCAGTTCCTCAAGGCGCGCGGCCGACGCAGCGTCGAGCGGACGCGGCGACTGCACCACAAGATCGGCGCCGATCAGACTGCGCGCTTCGCGCGTCATGGTGTCGCGCACGTTCTGAATCACGCTGCGCAGCGCGATGATCGCGGCCACGCCGATGGCCACGCACAGAAAGAAGAAAACCAGGCGCAGCCACGACGCGCGCGTTTCGCGCCACGCCATGCGGAGGACGAACGCCACGTCAGCGCGCCTCGGCGCCGGCCACCCGGACGCCGGAGCTCAGGGCATCATGCACTACGCTGCCGTCCTTGAGGCGGACGATGCGGTCGGCGCGCGCGGCGAGGTCGAGATCATGGGTGACCAGCACGAGGGTCCGGCCGTGTTTGCGATTGACATCCAGGAGCAGGTCGATGACCTGCTGGCCGGTGGCGCTGTCGAGGTTGCCCGTCGGCTCGTCGGCCAGCACGATCGGCGGATCGTTCGCGAGCGCGCGGGCGATGGCCACGCGCTGCTGCTCGCCGCCGGACAGCTGCGACGGATAGTGGTGCCCGCGTCCGTGCAGCCCCACATCGTCGATGAGCGACTGCGCGCGCGCCCGGGCATCGGCGCGGCCCGCGATCTCCATCGGCACCATCACGTTCTCCAGCGCCGTCAACGACGGAATCAGATGGAAGAACTGAAAGACGATGCCCACCTTGGCGCCGCGGAGACGGGCCAGGCGTTCCTCATCGAGCGCGGTGATGTCTTCCGCATCGAGGAGGATGCGGCCGGTCGATGGCGCGTCGAGCCCGGCGATCAATCCGAGCAACGTCGACTTGCCGCTGCCCGATGCGCCGGTGATCGCCACCGACTGGCCGCGCGGGATCGTGAGCGATATCGGTTTCAGAATGGTGAGCCGGCCCGCGCCGCTCGTCACGGTGCGGGAGACGTCGACGAGCGTGATCATCTATGAACCGCCCGACGATCGATTGGCGATGTCGTCGACCATCGGCTTCAGCAGTTCGTAGAGCTGATCGGCGATGATCTGCTGGCCGGCGACAGTCGGGTGGATCCCGTCGGCCTGGTTGAGGGATGGATTGCCGGCCACGCCGTCGAGCAGGAACGGCAGCACTTTGATTCCCGGATACTCGCGGCGCAGGGACGAGAACGTGTTGCGGAACGCCACCACGTAATCCTCACCGAGGTTGGGCGGCGCTTCCATGCCGGCCAACAGCACCTCCACGCCCTTCGCCAGCGCTTTGTCGATGATGCCGGCGATGTTGCCGTGGGTGGACTTCGGCGGGATGGCGCGCAACGCGTCGTTGCCTCCGACCGCCACGATCAGCACGCGAACGTTGGGATCGAGCAGCCAGTCCACGCGGCGCAGCGCGGTGGCCGACGTGTCGCCCGACTCACCCGCGTTCACGACTTCCCAGGCGTACCCCTCCGCTTCGAGCTTCGCCTGGAGGAGCGCCGGATAGGCCTCACCCTGAAACACGCCGAGTCCGGCCGTGATGCTGTCGCCGAGCGCCACGACCTTGAGGCGCGCGGGCGGCCCGGTGTCAAGCGGCGGCAAGCCTGGTTTGGCCGCGGTCTCCGACGTCGTTTCGGCGGGGCGTGAGGACCGGCCGCACGCGCCCAGGGCCGCGACAACCAGCAGGCTGGCGGCGGCGCCGGCGACCGTGATCCG